>DASPKB010000377.1:0-5276 GCA_035628315.1 Gemmatimonadales bacterium
CGCGCGCCGACGAGCACGTGCTCCATGAGATTCGAATTGGAGAGGAAAGCCGCAGCGTTCCGTTCCACGCGGCGCCGCGCGAGATCGTGACCATCATGGTTACGCTGGCCGGACCGCACTAACTTTGCGCATGCGCGAGTATCCGTCGCTGCCATGCTTCCCCTGTCCCCACCGCTCCTCCTGCTGCGCCTACGGTGTCACTCTCAGCGACGAGGAGGCGGCCGCCATCGCGGAAGCGCACAGCCCCAACTTGATATACCGCACGCGCTGGGGTGAATGGCGGACCCGGGTTCGAGGCGGCCGCTGCGTCTTTCTGCGAGATAACATCTGCACCATTCACACCGCGAGTCACTATCCCGCGGTGTGCCGCGGGTTCCCCTGGATCGATGCTGAAACCGGCGGACCCTACGAGTACGACCGCACGATCTGCCCCGAGTTCGTGATCCATCCCGAGCTGGTACAGATCCATAGAACGTGAGTCAATACGACCTCCTCTCAGGCTGCAGGCACCTATGTTCCGCTTCCGCCTCACGCATCTTACCCTGCCCCTCACACTTTCATTCCAGAGCATGACTTCCACCGTGGCGGCGCAGTCTGATGCCGCTCTCGAGCACGCTCGAAGGTTGCTCGAATCGGCGCCATTGATCGATGGCCACAATGACCTCGCCTGGGAGATTCGCGAGTCGAAGACAGCTCCCAGGGACGTGGCCGCGTACGATCTTCGGACACGCACCCCCAAGCACACCGATCTCGAGCGGCTCAAGGAAGGAAAGGTGGGCGCCCAGTTCTGGTCCATTTACCTGCCGGGTGATTTCAGGGACAGCGGGTACGCCCGGGTGCAGCTGGAACAGTTCGACATCGCGCGCCGGGTGATTGCCCGATATCCCGACCGGCTGGCTCTGGCGCTGAGCGCCTCGGACATAGAGCGGAACTTCAAACGGGGCCGGATCGGCTCGCTGCTCGGCATGGAGGGCGGCCACGCAATCGAGAATTCTCTCGGGGCCTTGCGGTCATACTATGAGCTAGGCGCTCGCTATATGACGCTGACCCACAACGTGACGCTCGACTGGGCCGACGCCGCGTTGGATACGGCCCGGCACAACGGTCTCACGGCCTTCGGCAGGGAAGTGGTGCGCGAGATGAACCGGCTGGGGATGCTGGTGGATCTGTCGCACGTGTCACCGGCCGTGATGGGCGATGCTCTCGATGTCAGCGAGGCCCCGGTGATTTTCTCTCATTCGTCGGCTCGCGCTCTGACCAACCATCCCCGGAATGTGCCGGATCAGATCCTGGCGCGGCTGCCCAGGAACGGCGGGGTAGTAATGGTCACCTTTGTGCCGGCCTTCGTTTCACCCGAAGCCGCGGCCTGGGATGCCGAGGCTCGACGGCACTCGGAGCATCTCGAGCGGACGGTCACGGATATCGCCGAGCGGCGCCGGTTGTCGGATGAATGGAAGGCGGCGCACCCCCAGCCCCGGGCAACCTTGGCGCAGGTCGCCGATCACATCGAGCACGTTCGCAAGGTTGCCGGCGTGGATCATGTTGGGATCGGCAGCGACTTCGATGGGATCGATACCGTGCCTGAGGGTCTGGAAGACGTCTCCCGGTTCCCCTACCTCTTTGCCGAGCTCATCCGCCGCGGCTGGAACGACAACGATTTGAAGAAATTGGCAGGCGGAAACCTGCTGCGAGCCTTCCGGGCGGCCGAAGCCACAGCCGCCAGGCTAAGGAAGAGCCGGCCGCCCTCGACTAAGACTATTGAGGAGCTCGATGGCCCGGCGGCTTCAGCGACGCCATGATACCGGCAAAAATCACGGCCAGGCCGGCAAAGGCGAACCATTGAATGGCATAGTTGAGATGTGGTCCATCGTTCAGGGCTGGAGGATCGAGCCGGCGGGGAAAAGATCGACCGCTGTCCGGCGCCTGCCGGATGTAAAAAGGGTACACGCGATAGGGTAGTCGGGACTCGAGCGCATCGCGGTCCAGCCGGGCCCAGGTCACGCTAGCACCTCGACGCAGTGGAGCGCCGCCGGCCGTGTCTACAGGGAGTGCGATACCCTCTACCTGTCTCCTCCCCGGCTCCTGGACGACCGTGGGATCTACCGTGACAGCATCGGGTGCGGGCACGAAGCCGCGGTTGACCAGCACCGCTGTGTTCAAGGCACCCTCCAATACCAGCGGCGTTACTATCTCCACGCCGGGAACCCCGCGATAGACCTGTCCCCTGACGACAATGTCGTGCGCGTGATCGTAACGACCCAGCGCTCGAATTCGCCGGTTCAGGAGGTTGCTGTCCAGCACCTCACCCGTCAGCAGCATGATCGGAGCGGAACGCGCTGCCCGGGCGGCTGCATTTTCGACGCGGCGTTCACGCAGGCGACCCAGCTGCCAAAAGCCCAGGCGGACACACACCATGGCTGCGAGGAGAAATGCTATGACTATCAGCCACCGAGAACGACTCATGCTCTGGTCTGACCCTTGCTGAGCTTACCGGCTTCGAGAGAAGGCCCAAACCTAATGGCACTCGAGGACCCCATGCCCAGGTTGCCGCGTTCACTCCGTGGGACACTCCTGTCCCTCATCCTGACATTCGTTGCTCTGCCCCAAGTAGCAGCCCAGCAGCCGCCGCCCGGGCTAGTCGAAGTAAGTGACGGAAGCCGCCGCGGTTTCTGGCTCAACGTCGGCGTCGGCGCGGGTGGCGAATCCAACGACGTATTTCCGGGCGGGGGTTTCAGCGAGCATCTCTACCAGCCAACGTTCTCATTCGGAGCTGGCGGCACCATCGGACAGAACCTTAGGGTAGGGGGCGAGGTCATAGCCTGGGTGAACGAGGAAGCCGACGCGGTCGAGTCGCTTAGCAGCATCTTGCTGGCAGCGCGGTTCTATCCCCTGAAGGCTGCGGGCCTGTACCTCAAGGGCGGCGTCGGCATCGGACGCAATGCGGTCGACTTCGATGACGGGTTCAACGTGGGAGACACCGGCCTTGCCGGCCTCATCGGCGCCGGATACGAGATTCGGCTGGGCCGCCGTGTCTATTTGAACCCCACGATAGATCTCGTCGGTCACACCTACGACGGCCGGGCGGGGGCCGACTACCGCGAGCGGCTGGTCAACTTCGGGCTCGGGGTTCTTTTCCAGCCCGGGCCCTGATTCAGAAAGGGGCTACCCATATGACGCCCGGGTTGCTATTCTGGTGGACCCCCGCAGACGACTCGCCGAGTCGACCAACTTTCATACAGCGTGACGCATGCCTGACCTGACGACACCCTCTGCCCGGCGCATGTTCGTCGTCCTGCTGGCCGGCACTCTCGGCTGCGGCAGTGACCTGCTTCTCCCTGATTCTGGGGGCTCTGGTGAATCGTTCCTGGAGATTACCAGAGTAACCAGTGCCGAGCTGAGCGGCCCAGTGGGCGAACCGCTGCAACCGCTCATTGTCAAAGTTCTAGGCGCAGACGATCAGCCTGCGGTCGGGGTCGAGGTGGCCTTTGAACTCTCGGATGCCGCCGCGGGCATCGTGGATCCACCCTCCACAACCACGAATAGTCAGGGCGAGGCAGTGGCTCATTGGACTCTGGGATCCGTGCCCGGTTCCTACAAGGCCGTTGCCCGGCTGGTGGGCGCCGGGACGGAGGCCGCAGCGCTGGAATTCACTGCGCAGGCCAGCCCGGGACAACCCGATACGCTGAGCTCACAGATCCCTCTGGATCAGCCGGGTCGCCGGCAACAGCAGGTCGAGGACGCCCCCCGGGTCCGCGTGGTGGATCGGTTCGGCAACCCGGTGCCCAACGTTCCGGTCGCATGGCAGGTCATATCGGGCGAAGGAACGGTTGCCAACCCTATTACCAATACGGATGCCCAGGGTGAGGCGACCGTAGAGTGGACCTTGGGGAACCGAATCGGAGTTCATAAGCTGACCGCGGCGATCGGCAGTGTCACCGGATCCCCGATCACCTTTACGGCAGTAGTGTACTTCTAACCGGTTCGTCGAGGGCGGGCCTGCCGTAGCAGCCCTGCTACAGGATCCGGCCGCCCTCTTCCATGATGTGTAGCTGCAATTAGTTGAAGCACGGAGCGCCGACTCGCCTCGGGCACACAAGCTGCTTCACCCCTCGCAGATCCTGAATCCATCACTACTTAGAAATTTGTGTGAGCCAGCCCCTTTTTTCGGGGCGGCTTCGGGTCTAGACTCCTGCCCTGCTTCAGCACGCCCTAGGGGGCGCTTGGATTCGGTATTGTCTTGAAGGATGGAGACTTGGTGCGCACTTACCGGCTTACGCTGCTTTCTTCGATTCCGGTCCTCTCTTTCGCTCTCGGCGGGTGCGGAAGCGACAATCTTACCCTGCCCAGTGAAGGGGAAGCAGCGCGGATCGCAGTTGCTGAAGGAAACGGCCAGCAGGGCCGGGTTGGTGACACACTGAGCCTGCCAGTGGCGGTGGTCGTTACCGATAGCAAGGACCGGCCCGTCGTGGGGGTTGCCGTAGACTTCGGGATCCAGGACGGTTCCGGCGGCACCGCCTCTCCGACCCAAGTTGTCACGGGTGACAGCGGTATCGCCCGCACCACCGTTACGCTGGGACCCCGCGTGGGTCCGGTAACAGGTCGGGCATGGATCGCGGTGGCGGATGGTCAGGAGGAGGTCGAAACCGAGTTTACAGCTGAAGCACTTCCAGCAGACGCTTACGGTCTGACCCTGAAATTCGGTGATCTGCAGAGCGCTCCGGTAGGTACGGTGTTGCCGGACTCGCTCGTGGTTCTGGTGACCGATGCATTCGGTAACCCAATTGCCGACCAGCCGGTGAACTGGGCCGCGGAGGGCGGGGGGAGCGTCAGTGCGGCCGCTACCCGGACCGATGCCAATGGAGAGACCTGGGTTAAGCGTACGCTAGGCTCCACCGCCGGTTCGCAGACGACCACTGCGTCAGCCGATGGGCTGGCCGGTTCGCCAGTGGTCTTCTCTCATACGGCAATCCCGGGTAACGCAGCCCGTGTCATCATCATCGATGGCAACGGACAGCAGGCCGCGCCAGGCGCGACCCTGCCCGAGCCGCTGGTGGTACAGGTGCTCGATGCGGAGAACAATCCCATCGTGGACCGGCCGGTGACCTGGGTGATTGGGACCGGAGAGGGAGTGGTGAACCCCGGGACGAGCAACACCGACGCTCAGGGGCAGGCGACCACTCGGTGGACTCTGGGCCCTGAGCCGGGACGGAACACGGTCAGTGCGGTTGTCTCCGGCCTCAACGTGGTTGTGTTCACTGCGACTGCGGTTTCACCCA
>DASPKB010000378.1:0-5038 GCA_035628315.1 Gemmatimonadales bacterium
AGGGACATTCTCAACGACTGGACGCCCCCGCCCGTGGAGCCCGCCAAGGTGGAGCCCCCGCGGGTGGAGACCGGTCGCAGGACGACGGTAATCGTCCCGCAGCGCGAGATCGTTTTTATCGAGCGGGTCCAGGGTCGGCACGGCTGGTGGAAGCACCCCAAGTACCGGGTGATCACGGTCTACTACGACGGGCGGCGCTTCTACCGCCGGCCGTTCGATCGCCGGCCACTTCGCAAGGTGGTCGTCTACGAGCGCGCCGGCCGCTACTACATCGATGAGGTGCAGTGGAAGCGGGACCACCGCCGTTACTACGGCCGGGATTACGACCGCTGGGACGACGATGACCGCCGGAGGCACGAGAACCGCTGGAACGACGATGACCGGCGGGATAACGACTACCGCCGGAATGACGACGACCGGCGGAACGATGACAACAGGCGAAACGACAACGATCGGGACAGTTCCCGGGGAAACAACGGTCGTCACCTGGGGCACGAGAAGGACTAGTAGGGGCGGAGAAGGCGGAAAAGTCGGAAGAAGGCGGTAAGAGAAAGGGCCGAGACTCAGGACAGAGTTTCGGCCCTTCCCGCTCAGGGCGACCGCCCTCTCAGCCTACCGTCCGATCACGAGCTGCGTCCCGCCCGGCTCCCGCTCGATCCGCCGAAGAATCGCGCCGCGGTCGGTCTCGCTCAGCAGCGGCGACGCCGCCAGGATCTCGGCCCGATGGCCGAACTCCCACACCTGGCCCACCTTCTTCTGCTCCTGCGCGATCCACGCGGCATCGAGGTAAGCCAGCGCCGCGGCCCGGAGATCTCCCCGCGCCAGCGACCGCTCAGCCGCACGAGCCATGTCGTTCCGGGCGCCGGAATGATCACCGCCGGCGTAGGCGACCGCCGCGGCTTCGCTGAGGCACTCGGAGCCGAGTGGGTCGTCCGCGGCCCGGAACTCCGCCGAGCGGCGATACAGACGGGCGGCATCGCGGTACCGTCCCTCGTTCCTCAATTTGACAGCCGCCTCATACAAACTGTCCGCCTTGACCGAGCTCACGATGGTCGGCAGGCGGTACTGCGCCTCGGCGGTACCCGGCAGTGCGGCGGTGGCAACGAGCACCAGGACTATCGAGGCACAACTGGCGAGTAGAGCGTTCATCGGGCACCTCCTCAGGCGAAGCGGGTCTCATTTTGATTTGTGCAGGGGAGCACGGGAGACAAGCTCGCTACGGAAGAGCAATGGCGCAGGGGACGTTCGTCCCATGTTTTCGCGCCGCGCCAGGGCCGCTTCACGCCGGTTACCAGGCACCTCGCGCCGGGCTCCGGAGTTCCTGAGCTCAGCTCCGAAACTTCACCGGGGGTCGGGCGCGTATTGGGTGGGTGACCTCACCCGCATCGACTATCGACATGGCGGCCGTCGCTCGGGCAGTCGAGGCGCTGGCATCACCCCTGGATTGGGGCAGCCAGCATGCCTGGCTGGCGGAGAGCCTGGTGCGGGTTCGCCAGGCGTGCGGTCTGCCGGATTCCTCGGCATCTGCAGGAGCGACAGACGAGCTGGAAGGACTGCTTCGACTGGAGGGGGACGAGCCCGGGTGGCTCGAGGCCGCGCTAAACCCCTCGGCTGAAAAGCCCACAGCTGCCGCGTTGCCGTCCGTAGTGTTTCCCTCTCAAGAGCAACTTCATCTGATGACCATGCGTTGCGCCCTCGCCGCGGGACTCCGCGTACTCCGTGGACTGCGCGAGTGCAGGGAGACGATCGGTGAAGTGTGCGATGACGTAAGTGCCGGAATGGCGATCTTCCGGAGTGACGGCATCCGGGAGATCGTGCAGAATGTCCGCTGGACCGAGCTGCTCGAGGAGGAACCTCAGCGCGACCGTCTGCTCGAGCTGATCCGGCATCAGGCCGGACGCACCGCTCTGTCGGCCGGCTCTCTCAGGGAAGATTATGCCGAGCTGGAATTGTCGGGGCGGAATTACCGGCTGATCGCCCGGCACGCTCCCGCGGGCACTCTGCTTCCCGAGAACGGCGTGCTCGTGTTGATGGACCGCCTCGGACCGGAGCTCCCCACCACGCGGGAGCTGCGGGTCACCTTCGGACTCAGAGGCCGCGAGCCGCAGGTGGCGCTGCTAGCCGCGGAAGGACTCTCCAATGCAGCCATCGCCCAGCGGCTTCGGCTCAGCTCCCATACCGTTCGCCACTATCTCGAGCGGGTGCTCACCCGGCTCGGGCTGCATTCGCGCAAGGCGCTGGCCTTGCACCTCATCGCTGCGGATCGCGAGAAGCGGGGAGAGGATCCACGGCTGGGAGGATGAATTCGGGCACGAACTCCCGCTGGGGAATGAAAAGCGTCGGATCGTTGTAACTCCCCCCGGTGAAGCCAATCACCAGATCCAGCGCGGGAATCCCCATGAAGATCTGTCCGCCGTTGCCGGCGGCGAAGAGCCCTCGAACCTTGCCGCCCCGGTAGGGATACTCCATCGAATTCCAGAGCCAGCCGTACTGCTGAGTCCGGCTGAGGTTCCGTAAGGCAGCGCCCGACTTGAGAGCCCACTCCCGGCTCATGATCCGCCTGCCGTTCCACCTGCCCTCGTTTACCATGAGCTGAGGCAGCTTCAGAAAGTCGCGGGGGAGGAACTGATGCCCGCCACCACCGTATGCCTCTCCAGTGGGTGAAAGGAAGAGGTGATAGTTGCTCATCCGCATGGGCCGGGCGACCAGGCGGTGGAACAGCTCCGGCAGCGGCTCGCCCGCGATCTTCCGCAGCATACCGGCGGCGAGGTTTGGCTCGATGCTGCAGTAGACGATTGTGTCGCCCGGAGCCGTGAGCATCGGGACATTCAGGGTATAGCGATACCAGTCCGGCTCCTCCGTCTGGTTCTGCATGACGTCTTCATTCCCCTGCGCGGACTCGCCTGCACAATCGTAGCCCGCGGTCATCGAGATCAGGTGCTCCAGTGTCATCGCCCGCTTGCGTGGCTCCAGATCGGGCGGCAGCGAATCCAGCATCGTCCGATAGACTGGAGTGTTCAGGCCTATGGGGACTCCGGCCTGCATCGCCGCGCCAAGCAGCACTGCGGTCCAGCTCTTCGAGGCGGAGCGGGTGTCGTGCGGCCGGTCCCGGTGATAGCCGTGGAAGTACTCCTCGACTACCAGCTTACCATGACGGGCGATAAGGAGGCTGTGAATCTGTGGCGTCGAGAGCGAATCCATGGGCAGGTCGATCAGCTTCTGCACGAATGCCTCTATGCCTGCCCGTGAGATGCCCACGTCCTCCACCGCAGCAACCGGCCAGCCGTCATCGAGCTGGATCGGCGCGGTATAGCGGTACCGCTGACCTGGCTTGCCTCGGGGATAGAAGGGGCTCCAGGTGTGGTCATCGCCCCGGGAGAAATCGAAGCTGGCGCCGCGCAGCGGCAATCGGAGGATACCGTCTTCGTAGCGACCTTCGGCCAGTGTCGCGTCAGGCTGGGCGCCGCGCCGGCCGGTCAGGGTGACCACACTGTCCTTGACTGTCATTCTGGACACTCGAATAAACCAGCCAAGGTTGCGTTCCGGATTGCGGAGAAATGCCGAATAGGTGCCGTTCCCGCCCTTGCCCGCGCGGAGGTAGAAGGTGAAGGCGTCGTCCAGCGGCTTCACCTCGCCCCGCCAGCGACTCGGACCGTCTGGTTCCAGAGTGACAGGAGTGGAGTAGCTAAGACCACTGGTTCGAGTCCTGGGCCCGATCCACTGGCCGCTGATCTCCGACCGGTTCAGCCGCCCGCGAAAGCTGCCTCTTCCATCCGGCAGCTCGAACCAGATCTCCCGCCCCTCGATCCGAACCGGCAGCGAGAACCCCGCGACATCGGCACGCCATGCGCTGCCGCTTCGGATCAGGGTGAGCGGACCACGGATGTCGGGACCGAAGCGGACCTTGGCGGCCCAGAGGCCGGACAGATCCGGAGCTCGCTCCTGCGCGAGTGCAATTTCCGAGGTCAGCAAAACTGCGAGGCTGACAGCAAAGGTGATTCTCCTTAGCTGCGGCATTCTCGGCTCCGAGTGCGGGAAGACGGCGGGCTGAAGTGGGACACAGTTGGTCACGTGATGGTTGCTTGACTAACGCTCGGTCACTTCGGCCGAGCCGACGCCCTCCCGGGCGATCGGCTCCGCTTACCACCTTACCGCCGTACCACCTTACCGTCTTGCCCGCTTACCGTCTTACCGTCCAAGCACCCGCCGGCCTGTTCTCCCACACCACGTTGATGATCTTCCAGCGCCCGTTCCACTTCACTACCTGTAAATAATCCACCCACTCCGATGCATCGATTCTCACCACGGCGGCGTTGCCGAACGCGCTGAGGATCTGCACGTCCTTCCTCCGCTCGGCTGGCGGCACCGTCCGATGGCGCCGGGTTCCTTCGACTAGCTCGGCCGCGGTCATGTCCACCAGCTGACTCTTCCCGGTGGAGTCAACCCAGACCATTCGCTTGACCAGCCTGGGGTGCAGTGCTCGCTCCATTCGGGCAGCGTCGTTGTTGTACCACCCTTCTATGTAGTCGAGCGCGGTAGCGCGAATCGCGGCTGAGTCGGCGCTGGTCTGGCCCTGCGCGGTCGCGAACCCGGCCAGAAGGAGCGCGGCCGGCAAGATCGTCGTCAAGCTGAGCTTCATCGGGATCCTCGGGGACGAGAGGTTCACAAGCTGCCGGCTGCGCCGGTAGCCTGCAACAGCACGGGGCCTGCTGGTGCCTGGTGCGTGACGAACGCGGACACCGGCGTGATGAATGGGACCAGCCGAACGATGGTGTTGCCGTAGGTTTCGGCCGGCGCGAAGATGTTCTTATGCGTGTGCTCGCGACCTGGCTCGCCGTGGCAGTCTTCTTCAGCGTCCGGAATGTTCTGGTCGTCGCGGCACGAGACCGGGCAATCGACTGGGAGTGGGATGTCTACCATGAATTCGTATACGCCCTCACCTGGGCGGTCTTCACTCCGCTGGTGCTCTCGGCCGGCCGCCGCTGGCCGCTGGGCGGTGCATCCTGGTGGAGAACCATTCTGCCGCATCTCCGGTGCA
>DASPKB010000379.1:0-8048 GCA_035628315.1 Gemmatimonadales bacterium
AGACATCGCAGATATGGACCAGGCGGCTCGCATATTGTGCCCCTCTGGCATCATGCAATCTGGGATAACCTCCACCGTCCAGCATGATGTGATGCTCGTAGGCCACGATGGCTGCGAGTTCCATTGGATCGGGACTCGCCAGCAGCATGCGCGCACCGACGATCGGATGTTGCTGGACGACCGCACGCTCGGCCTCGGTGAGCTTTCCCGGCTTGATCAGAATGTCTCTTGGAATGCATACCTTGCCCAGGTCATGGAGCAGTCCGGCCACACCAAGAGCGCGCACCGTAGCTCCGCCCAACTCCAGGTACTCGCCGATAGCCATAGCCAACACTGCAACATTCATGGAATGCGTAGTGGTATACTGATCGAACTCCTTGAGCTGCAGCAGCGGAAGGACCATAGCCTGCTCGGCGTGCATGGCAATCGAGAGCGAGCGCACCACCGCGTCGGCCTCCACGATGGGTAGCTTTGCTCCGCTCTGGATCTCCTGATGGAGCCAGTCCACGGTTTCCCGCTCTTCGCGCAGGCTGTAGCTCAGCGTGACCACCGGCAGCTCGGCCTCCTGTTCTTGAGCTGGTTGTTTCCCGAGCGTGATCTGTCCAAAACGGATCGGTGACTCTCCCATCTGCCATAATTCGCTGCTCGAGGCACTCCGGATGCCAAGCCGGATCGCCAGCTGCGATAGAAATCGGGCAAACTGATCCGAGTGGACCTGGCCGGTGAACTCGATGCGTTCGATGCCCGCTTTATTGAGTCGACTCGACCACTCCCAACTTTCCAGGTGCGGAACTGCCTCGGAGCCGTACAGGACCTCCCCCGACAAGAAGGTGAACTCCAGGCGAGGGTGCGCTTCCTGCAGCTCCCGCAGGCGTTCGAGAGCTCCCTCGACCGCGCGCATGGTGACGGGATGATCGTCGCCATAGAGCCCGGAGGTCGAGAGCGCCTGGGAGAATGCGGCGAGAAACCGAACCGGATCACTCATAGGTCTGCTTTCGTCGCCGCCGCCCGGATATCCGGATCGGAATGCTGGGAAGCACGCATCAGCACCTCCGCAGCCACAGGATCGTCAGCCCACCGACTGGCCAACGCGCTCAGGGCGGCGAGGAGCTCCGGTGACTTCGGGGCTACTCTCCGGCCCAGCCAGCGACGCCGATGCATAACCAGGTCGTGCAGTACCCGGAATGAATCGGCAGTACGGGTGCGAGCCAGCAGTCGGACAGCAAGTACCCGCGATTCCGAAGGATGCTTCGGATCAGCCGCAATCCGCCGCACCATCGCGAGGGCCTCGGGCGCACAGCCATCCACGCCGGCGGCGAGTGCCAGCCCGACGATGGTCTCGTCGGTATCAGTCAATCCGAGAATCATGCCATCAGAACGGTGGCTGGGAGACTCCAGCATGAGCTTGATGGCCTCGCGGCGTACGCGCGAGTCCGAGTGGGCGGCGTACTCGACCGGCGAGAAGCCGGGCGGCCAACTACCCACCTTGCCCAGCAGCACCAGGATGTTCCGCTGAACGAACCACGGTGCTCCGGCCAGGCGGGCCACTGCCACGGGGGCTACGGCCGGCCCCAACGCCTGCAACTGCTTCAGCACAGCCGCGCGAGTTGACCGGTCAGAAGCGCTGGCGAGACGATCCAGCAGAGAGTCGGCAGCCTGGGTTCCGATCCTTTCGACCAGGATGCTCAAGGCCTCGTAATCCACCGGGACCGCGGCCAGCTCCCGATTCAGCCGCTCCGGTGTCGCCACATAGCGCCAGAGCGCGTCGGCTGCCGACGAGGCCGGTATCGATTCCAGCAGATCGACGATCCGCATTAACTCACGACGAGAGAGTAGCTGTTCGACAGCGGCGTACACGGGAGGTCCCACACAATCGAGCTCCAGGGCCGTCTTCAGGATGGTCTCGGGATCGTAGCCGGCCTGGAGGTGCACCAGTGAAAAGTCACCCGAGGGCCGTTGCACCATCCCCTCCAGAATCGCGGTGTACTCCGAGGGATTGGGGTCTTCGAGATCCCAGTCATCGATCAGGCGGGTCACATTGGTGCGCAGCGCTCCATCGGCTTCAGCGCGCACCGAGGCCGCCCCATTCTCCGCGTGGTGGGCCAGCTTGTGCAGCAGCCGGAGCAGGTTGTGAGAGATGGTTTGGTTCGAAGCCTGAGCCGCGGCCTCGACTACTTCCATCACCGCATCTGCCGCCAAAATCTGGGAAGCATTAAGCAGGAATTGTCTGCGCGCGGCGCGGTCGGTGCTGGCTGCCAGCAGCCTCTGCAACGTCTCCGGGTTCAGCGCACCGAGAAGCTTGGAGATTCGCTGTGCCAGCTGGTCCGATGTGCCCGTTCTCCGCTGTGAGATCTCGTCCGCTACACGGGCCAGGTATCCCAGCACCACCCGCTCATACGCCACCTCACCGGATTTCCGGCCTATGGCATCCGCCAGAACAACGGGATCAATACTCCCGTTGCCGGCTTCCTCGCCGGCAAGCGCGAGCTGAGCCAACTCCACCCAGCTGTCTCGTGCATTCAGTGCGTTGGTTGCGTCAGTATCAGTGCCCGGCCCCTGCAGCTCGAAGCGATCGTAGCCCATCGGGCGTAGCCGGATATGGGGCCAGGGTCCCAGCCGATCCAGCCGTTTACCGACCGGACCATCGCCGCGTTGTGGGTCGGCACTCAGGGCGACAAGCAGCCCCTCAGTCTGTTCGAGGGTAGCTCCCCGGCTCAGGTGCACGGTGGCGATGCGGTGGCGGTGCAGCCGAAGCGCCAGATCTCGCAACAACGCGTTGTTGGCGTCGGTGGTGACTCCGTCAATAACCAGACGATGCCGTGCTACACCGAGGGTCACAGATTCCCGATTCTGCAGCAGGAGATTCATCCGACGGACGAAGCGATCGGCCGAGTCCTGAAGGTGAGGGTGACCGGCAGGGTACATTGATCGCTTGTGCAGCACGATGGAGAGCTCGACCAGGAAATCCGCCAGCTCACGAGACAGAGCCGTTACCGGACGGCGTGGTGGATCAGCCGCAGCCGGTGGGAATCCCGGCTGGACGGGTAATCCCCGCGATTTACGCTGCGAGCGGCCTTTTCGGCTCATCACCATGCCTCATGTGAACACGGCAGGACTCCGGGGAAGGGGGTTGGGGGCAAGTTCCGAGCCCACCTGGAGACGGGACGTAAGTCGCGTCTCAGGCCGGTGTTATCGCCCTGAGTGTCGAGTTCCGGAAGCGTGACCTTGCTGCCAGGTCGCGGAAATTTGCTGGTTCTGCCGCGCTTCCTTGCCGCAGTCGTGCGGCCTTATTTTCCCCGGCTGATCTCGCCCACCTTCACCCTGGCTCGGACGCGATGGCCGATACCTCTCTGATGGACAAGCTGGTCTCGCTGTGCAAGCGTCGCGGATTCGTCTTCCAATCTTCAGAGATCTACGGCGGCCTGGGATCGGTGTGGGATTACGGCCCGCTGGGAGTAGAGCTGAAGAAGAACGTAAAGGACCGCTGGTGGGAGGCCATGGTCCACGCCCGCGACGATATCGAAGGACTCGACGCCGCCATTCTGATGCACCCAAAGGTTTGGGAGGCCTCCTGGCACGTCGCCGGCTTCACCGATCCGCTGGTGGACTGCCGGCAATGCAAGAACCGGTTCCGCGCGGACGACCCGAGAATCAAGGGTACTCCGGGCCAGCCTGATGCACAGTGCCCGGTCTGCGGCACCCGTGGATCGCTGACCGAGCCGCGTCTGTTCAACCTGATGTTCAAGACGTTCATGGGGCCGGTCGAAGACTCGGCTGCGGTGGTGTACCTGCGCCCGGAGACGGCCCAGGGTATTTACGTGAACTACCTGAACGTCCTGCAGTCGTCCCGACAGCGAATCCCGTTCGGCATAGCCCAGATCGGCAAAGCATTTCGCAATGAGATCACACCGGGCAATTTCATTTTTCGGACCCGGGAGTTCGAGCAGATGGAGATGCAGTTCTTTGTCCAGCCCGGCACGGACGAGGAATGGTTCGATCGCTGGCGGGAGTGGCGTATGACCTGGCACCACTCCCTCGGCCTCAAGCCGGAACGGCTTCAATGGCATCAGCATGCCGGGAGCGAGTTGGCGCACTATGCCCGAGCTGCGTTCGACATCCAGTACCAGTTTCCATTCGGCTGGCAGGAGATCGAGGGTATTCACAACCGGGGGGACTTCGATCTTGGCCGACACCAGGAATACTCAGGCAAGAAGCTGGAGTACTTCGACCAGGCCACCAACCAGCGCTACATCCCCTATATCGTCGAAACCTCGGCCGGAGCCGATCGGGTTACGCTGACGCTTCTGGTAGATGCATACCGGGAGGAACAGGTCGAGGGCGAGACCCGCGTCGTTCTGGGTCTTCATCCAGCACTTGCCCCGATCAAAGCAGGAGTCTTTCCGCTGGTGAAGAAGGACGGGATGGCCGAGCTGGCCACCGCTCTGTACCACGACCTCAGGAAGCAGGTATCCTGCTTTTATGACGATAGCGGGGCGATTGGACGCCGGTACCGGCGAATGGACGAAGCCGGCACTCCTTACGGGGTCACAGTGGATGGAGAAACCGGTGCGAACCAGACTGTTACCATCCGGCATCGTGACTCGATGCAACAGGAGCGCGTCGAAGTGAGCAGGGTCGCCGGATACCTACAGGAGCAGATGAGAGTGACTCGTTAGTTCCTTATATTGTATTGACTTGCAACTTCCAATGTAAGTAGCACTTCAGGTACCACTTCACCGGGTCCAATGCGTCTGGGCGACTTTGAGGCCATGATCCGCCGATTGAGCAATGAGCTCCCGCCCGACTTCCTGGATGGCGTGGCGGAGATCGTGGTGTCGCCGCGGGCCGTACCGCATCCGGAGCGTACCGATGTCTTCACGCTCGGGGAATGCGTGCCGCTACCGGTACATCTCGGGAGCGGGGTGGAAGGGCTGCAGAGTCGGATCGTGCTCTACCATGGCTCATTCACGGCACTAGCTCAGCTGCAACAGGGCTTCGACTGGCAACATGAAGCGTGGGAGACACTGACGCACGAGCTGCGACATCATCTCGAATGGAGAGCCCGTGCTCCAGACCTGGAGGATTTTGACTGGGCAGTCGAGCACAACTTCGCACGACACGATGGAGAGCCGTTCGATCCCACGTTTTTTCTGAGCGGGGAAGTACTCGGCCCCGATGTATATCGCGTCGAGGACGACGTGTTCGTGGACCGGATAGTCCGGTCATTGCCGGACACAGTGACCTTCACCTGGGGCGAGTCGACCTACAGCATCTCCGTGCCACAGGATGCCGAGCTGCCCTGTTACCTCCAGATCGAGGGTATACCCAATCCGCCGGCAGGTGACCTCGTTGTTGTACTGCGCAGGAAACCCGGCGTGCTCGATCTGTTCAATGACCCGGGTGTATTTCAAAGCACCGTGCGGGTGCTCACCTAGCGGGATATCTTCCGATCCATGAATCGCCTGCTTGTTATCTCGACACTGCTCGTTCTCGCCGTCAGTACGTCCGGCGCCCAGACTGGCTCCGATTATCGGGTTGCGGTGGTCAGCGAGAGCGGCGATGTCGCCACCTGGCTCCGGCCAAAGGGAAGCGGCCTGGCCGTCGAACGCGTGGTGCCGCTGGGGATCATGCCGTCGGACATCGACGGACCGCACAACATCGCCGTCGCGCCGGACGGGAAGAGTTATTACGTCACCATCGCACACGGCACACCGTTCGGCTCGCTCTGGAAACTGGCGACTGGCACCGATTCGCTTCTCGGACGAGCTCAGGTAGAGCTCTTTCCCACGACCGTGAGCCTCACGCCGGACGGGCAATACGCGTTCGTGGCGAACTCCGACTTCCACGGCGACCACCCTCGTACCAACGTGGTCTCAGTGGTCCATACGCCGACGATGAAGCGGATCACCGATGTTCCCGCTTGCGATATGCCTCACGGCGTCAAAGTGAATCGCTCCGGCACCCGAGCTTACATCTCGTGCATGCACAGCGACGAGATCCTTCAGCTCGACGTCGCCACGCTCCACATTACTCATAGGGTAAAAACCGGAGACGGTCACACTGCTACAACCACGACGCCGGCGCCTCCGCATCCTGGTCCAGCTGCCCCCGCGTCGAACGCGCCGGCAAGCGAGTGCTCCCCGACATACGTCTCGATCTCGCCCGACGACCGGCGTTTTTTCGTCGCGTGCAACGCGAGCAACACCCTCCAGGTCTGGGATGCAGCCACCCTCCGGCGGATCCGGGATATTCCAGTCGGAAAGGGGGCGTACAATGTCGAGCCCTCCCCCGACGGCAAGGTCATCATCGTCACGAATAAGAAGGATCAGAGTATCAGCCTGATCGATGGCGTCCGGCTGAATGAGATCGCCCGCATTCCGACCAGCAAAAAAGTGGTGCACGGGGTGGCTTACTCTCCGGACGGCAAACTGGCCTACATCTCCTGTGAATCGATAGGGGTAGACTCCGGCGCCGTCGATGTCATCGATATTCCGGCCCGAAAGCGCGTAGGCAGCATCCCAATTACGGGCCAGCCTACCGGTATCGCAGTACTCTCCTTGTCTTCCCCCAAGCCGAGGCCCTGAGCCGTATGGTGTATGAGGTGGTCACGACCCTCGACGGGTCCGAAGTCCTACGCCGCGCCAAGCGCTTTTTCGCCGAGCGAGTACCCCTGAGCGCCGCATATCCCGAGCGGGAGGGTCCGACGTATCTCACACTTCGAGGTCAGGGTGGTGAGGAGATCGCCTTCGCGGTTTGGTCCACGCCGGCCGGGACCCGGGTCCGAGTGTCCACCTTGCTGTTCGACCAGGTAGTCGACCGCTTCCTGTCTACCCTTCCACTTCCCTCGGAGCATGTAGCGTGAGCACAGCCCTGCCTCTCCGAGTCATGGTGGAGGACGTCTGGAATGAGGTTCTGCTGGAGTTGCCGCGCGAGACTCCGGTTGGTGAGATCAAGCGGCAGGCGCTCCGAGCCTCCCACGTCACCGAAGATCCCGCGCTGTATGTGCTGAAATTCCGGGGGGCAGAGCTGTCGGAGGAATCCCGGTCGGCGGAAGAGGCCGGCCTGGTACCCAATGGGGCTCTCATTGTTCTCGCCCGACGCCGGCGGCCGGTGCGCTGAGGTCGTGAGACCCGCTGCCGCTCGAACCCTGACGATCATTGCCGCGGCCGTGCTTGCGTTCGATGGCGCGGCGCTGGCCCTGATGGGATGGTGGGGCGGGCGGTTCATGCTGACTCTGGTTGGTCTCGTGTTCTTCTTCTCCTCCGGTCTGGTGGTGCTCTACTGGCGCTGGTACCAGCGCCGCCTGGACGACATTGCCGAAACCCGGCGGCAATTGAGCGAGGAAGCGCGGCAGATGCGGAGGATCCTTGGCGGAGGCGACAAATAGGCTTGGTCCCGGTCTTCACCCACCCCAGTTGTATTGCCCACGATCCCGGGCCCGACCATCCGGAAACCCCTCTACGCCTGTCCGCTGTACTCGACCGGGTTAAGCGGGAGCCGAACCTCCAGGTTCGGGAGGCGCAACCGGCCAGCCGAGACCCGCTGCTGGCGGTACATCCGGAGGCATATCTCAGTTCGCTCGAAGCGATGAGCGAACGCGGCGGGGGCGCCCTTTTTCTCGATACCATTCTCAATCAGCACAGCTGGTCTGCCGTCCTGGGAGCCTCAGGGGCGGTGCTCGCCGCGGTCGAGCATGCGGTGCAGGGTCGGGGACACGCCTTTGCCGCTGTGCGTCCGCCTGGACACCACGCCCTTGCCACCCGAGGAATGGGGTTCTGTCTGGTGAATCACGTCGTGGTGGCGGCACGGTACGCCCAGCGTGCCGGGCACCGACAGGTACTCATCATCGATTGGGACGTGCACCACGGTAACGGCACCCAGGCGCTGGTGGAGACCGATGAATCCATTCGATATGTCTCTCTGCACCAGCACCCATGGTACCCGGGAACCGGTGCGGCATCGGAGCGGGGCGTGGGGAACATTTTCAATGTTCCCAGAGGACCCGGAAAGAAACCCGTCCTGTATGTCGACGATTTGTGGGCGGCCAT
>DASPKB010000380.1:0-2069 GCA_035628315.1 Gemmatimonadales bacterium
CACACCCGCTGGCAGGTGGTGCCGCCGCCGCCGCCGGGTGCGCCGCCAAGGGCGATTTTCATAGGCCGCCTGGTGGCCTACAAAGGTCTGGATGTTCTCCTGCGTGCGATGGAGCAGGTGCCCGACCTCAGGCTGGACATCGTGGGGTCAGGGCCGGAGGGGCCGCGCCTTCGCACGCTGGCCCAGGCGCTGGCCATCACGGACCGAATCCGATGGTACGGCGAGTACCCGGACGACGACCTCCCTCGCCGCATGGCCGACGCCGATTTTCTGGTGCTCCCCTCCGTCACGGTCGAGGAAATGTTCGGACTGGTGGTGCTGGAGGCCATGGCCGCGGGACGGCCGGTCATAACGACCGCGCTTCCCAGCGCGGTGCGGGAGGTCAACGTTCCCGGCGTGACTGGGCTGGAAGTTCCACTTCGTGACGTGTCCGCGCTGGCGCGTGCCCTGGAGACGCTGAGTCGCGACAGTGCCCGCCGTCAAACCATGGGCGATGCGGGCCGGAGACGGGTGGCCGAGCGCTTCACTCAGACCGCGATGGCCGGCAAGCACATCGAGTTGTACCAGCGAATCCTTTCCGGGGGCCGCCATCCTTGAAGCTGAGTCCCTACGCTGACTTCACCCGTAGGCGTGGGCGGGCTCACGGCGGTACATAGGCCTCGTTTCCACATTGGATTGGCCGAAGGCTCCCCCCGAAGAGGGATACCAGGCGTATGCGGATTTCCGGGTTCCGAACTGCCACGGTCTTGTCGCTCTGCCTGTCGCTGCGGGCTCCTACTGCCGCGTCACAGGCTCCAGCCGAGCTTACTCCCGCTCCCGCCCCGAAATTCTGGCAGGCTGCGGGCGGCGTGTTACTGAGCAACTGGATTCCCTGGGCCTACAACTGGTACGTGCAGCGGTGGCCCTGGGCCAACGTCGGGGTGGGGACCTGGAAACACAATCTCCGGCAGGGCTTCGTCTGGGACAACGATTGTTTTCTCGATAACCAGCTGGCACACCCGTATCACGGCAGCATGTATCACAACGCTGCGCGCGCCAGCGGCTATGGGTTCTGGTCGTCTCTGCCGTTCGTGGCTGCAGGCAGCGCTGGGTGGGAGCTGTTCGGAGAAAACATCCAGGCTTCGCTCAACGACCTGATCACGACTACAGTCGGCGGCATGGCGCTGGGCGAGGTCACCTATCGCCTGAGCGGCCTCTTCACTTCCCGGCGTGGCGGTGCTCGGCCTGGCGTGGGCCGCGGGGTAGGCGCCTTCGTCGCCAGTCCTTTCGCGGCAACGTACGATTTACTCGGTGGTAATGCCGGAGACCACCGCCCGGCCGGCAGCACCCCGCTCAGGTTTGCCCTCGGGCGGCAATCGAGACAGCCATTCGTGGAGCTGGCCGTACAGTATGGAAATCCTTTCGCCGCCAGCTTCGCGCGGCCCTATGATGCGTTCGAATTTCGCATGCGGGTAAGCCCCGCGTCGGACACGATCGTCAACTATGTCGGCATATCGGGTCTGCTCGCTCGGCGCCAACTGAGCGAATCCTCCGGGGATCAGCTGTTCCTCGGGGTCTATCAGCACTTCGACTACGATCACACTCCCCACATCAAGCTCAGCGGCCACAGCGTGAGCGCCGCTCTCCTCTACCAGAAAAGCCTGGGAGCGCGTAACCGGCTCAGCCTCGGCGCGCACGCCGAGGGATTGCTGTTCGGCGGGATATCCTCGGATTACGGGTATTACTGGAGGCGCGACTTCGATCTGGGACCTGGGGCGGGTGCCCGGCTGACTGCCTCCTTCTCACGCGACGAGCTCACCTGGCTCCGGCTGGAGAGCCGGGTTCTCTGGCTGCACAGCCTGCACGGGACCGAGTCGTCCCACCTGACCTCTTCCGTTCGCCTCGCTGCCACGATACCGGTGGCCGGCGGTGTTGGAGTGGGAGGCGATCTCGCGTTCACTACGCGGCACAGCCGGTATCGCGACTTCGCGCCGGTGACGAAGCAGGTGCCTCAGCTCAGCGCGTTCGTAATGGTGGCGCACTGACACCAAATCAGGAGCATTGCAAAGGCACCGGCACCTTATGATGTT
>DASPKB010000381.1:0-7343 GCA_035628315.1 Gemmatimonadales bacterium
TCTTCGCGGCGGCTGAAAACCTCGAAGCCATCACACCGCCCGAGCTCCGCTTTCGAATTCTGACTCCGACTCCGATCACAATGCGCTCCGGCGCCCTGATCGACTATTCCCTGCGACTCTGGGGCGTTCGACTGGAATGGCGCTCACTCATCAGCCGATGGGAGCCGCCGGCGCTGTTCGTGGACGAGCAGGTCAGGGGGCCATACCAGAGCTGGGTTCACACCCACCGGTTCTCCGAGGCAGGCGACGGGCATACGCTGATTGAGGATGAAGTCCGTTACGAGCTGCCCTGGCAGCCGGCCGGCATACTGGCGCGGCCGCTGGTGGCGCGGCAACTCGAAAGGATTTTCCGGTACCGGCAGCAGCGGGTGCGCGAGCTACTCGACCATGCTCCAGCGCGAACATCTGCCCGTTGAGTAGTGAAGGGGACCACGACTGCCGTGGTCCCCTTCAGTGTTTCAGTGTATGCGACGGTAACGGTCTACTTCGTAAGACGGCCTACAGGACTGATGACGATCTCGTGGGCGGCAATGGCCAAACCATCCTTTGCCACTGCGTTCGTCAGCGGCGCAGGGGGCGGGCATGGATCGTTGGGCGAGATCCGGAGCACGTAGTCCTCACCCTGAGGTGCCGCATTGTAGCCCAGATCATGCAGCGCGCCTGACGTCATGGGGCTCATCGGGTTGATGAAGTTGGACGAAGCGCCGTTGATGAAGCCGGTCATCAGCTCGTTAAAGAAGCTGCCCTCGTCCCAGTGGGAGTTCGCGGTGCCCGCGCCGCAGCGCCCGCCCACGCCCTCGATTGGAACCGTCTCGAGAGTCCCTCCCAGCATGTGGTACTTCCCGATAGCCAGGTTACCGAGGAACCGGGGATCCGTGGTGTTCGGGTTGAGCAGCAAGCCCGCGCGGTTAAAGAAGAAGCCGCTGAATCCCAGCACGTGCCCCATCTCGTGCACGATGACTTCGTCGAGCAGGTTGTTGGTCTCCAGGAACGCGAGGTCATCGACGTCGAAGAACATCAGGCCGAAGACCGGGATCCCATCCTCAGTGCGGAAGAAACATGCGCCCGCCGCCCCGAGCACGTTGCCCGGCCCGTCGATCCGCTGGAGCAGCACGTTGATCAAGACGTCGTCGATGACGCCGCTGAACGCCGGCATCCGGAAGCTGTTGCCACAGGCGTTCCGCGGGAAGCTGCCCTGAACGTCCTCCTCGTCACCGTGGATCAACCCCTCCCAGCGGTCCGCCGCTACTGTGAAGGCCTTCATCTGGTCGGCCGTGACGGGATTTACGAAGCGCAGGGTAATGTTGAAGTTCTGCGCCGCCTCCGGCAGGGTGAAGGACCCCGACTCGCCGACCTTGGCGGTGCTTAGCACTGGCAGCGCATCGCCATTGGCCAACTCGGGTTTCGGCGAGTCGGTGGGGGACGACACCTGGTCTGGGCCGCAGCTGGCAAGCGCTGCGGCGCCCAAAAGGAGAGAGAGGGGAACTCGACGACGCATGGCTGACCTCCAGATCAGCGCGCCTTCTTCGGCAGCCGGGCGCCCTCGCCGGACGGCGAGGCCCATGGCTTTGCGGACCGGCCTCGCGGCCGGGGTGCCCTTTCGGAAACCGCGAACGATTAGCTGTGCTGACAGCTGGGAACGGAGTTCTGCGAGTGGAGCACGGCGAATATCGGGGCCGAAAAGCGGTTAGGCAAGGACCCCAAATTCGCATCGGCTAAGTGGAAGCTCAGGCTGCTCCCTGTGATGGATTCAGCCGTTGACGCGGCGTCCCGCCCCGGAACTCGAAATGGGCGTCGGTGAGAACCCGATCGTGAAAGACGTAGGAATCCGAGAGCTGGAGCAGGCGGGTTGCAGCAACCTTCTCAGCTACCTGCGCCGCAGGCGCCCATGCCCCTGGCTGGAGCATAGGGTACAGATGTGCGAACTCGGGTCGCACTCGAGCTTCACGCAACATCAGCAGACCTCGGGAATAACTACGAATCAGAGGGGAAGGCGACAGATAATTTCGCGATTTTGCCAAACTCGGCAAGCGCTCATTTCTCTTCGGGGAAGGTCTGGAAAAGATGAGGTGAATGTTGATAGCTACGTAGATGCCGCAGCATTACTTACTGCGGCTCACAACATCTCAACACGCTGTGGACAAAACCGGCCCACGCCGTACACACGGCTTAATCGAAGATGCTGTCAAAAATTTAGCCGCAGTTTTGCGCACGCGATCCGGTATAGCAGGCTCGACCGCTCCCGTGTACATGAGTGACCCGTGAGCCCAGTCACAATGATTTTTGACGTAACCAGTAAACTTGCCCGCGTGAGTGAACCCCTGGCATGAATACGAGGAGGCCTGAATGGCACCCAATAACCGGCCTAAGGCCGATTTTTCCGACGTCGAAGGAGGTAGTTCCTCGACCGCCCCGAGCCCCAGTGTAGGGGCAGGGCGAAGCTACACGGTAAAAAAGGGCGATAGCCTCTCGAAGATAGCCAAGCGCGAGTATGGCGACGCCGGGCAGTGGCGCCGGATCTACGAGGCCAACCGAGACACCATCAAGGATCCCGACCTTATCCATCCAGGACAGGTCTTTCGGATCCCGGAAGCGTAAGCGAGGAAACCATGATCAATCCACACAGAGCCCTGCTGCTCGCCGCTTTTGCGACCTCGACCATCGCCGGATGCAAGCGGGGCTCCGATAGTGCTTCGGGCGGGGCAGCAACAGCCAGCGGAGCGGCCACTACTACCGAGCTGGCAATCTCCGAGATTCAGCTCGGCAAGAAACTCTCGGCTGACAAGCGCGTGGCTCAGGCAACCACCACGTTCTCACCTCGGGATACGATCTATGCCGTCGCACTCACGCAGGGCAGCTCGCCTAACACCACTGTGACCGCGCGCTGGACCTATGAGGACGGCGGCCAGGTGGTGAAGGAAGATTCTCGAACTATCGCACCCAGTGGAAACGAGGCCACCGAGTTCCACATCTCCAAGCCGAGCGGCTGGCCCAAAGGCAAATACCGGGTAACGCTCACGGCCGGCGGGTCAACCGAATCCAAGGATTTCGTGGTGAGGTGACCGACCAGAAAGCAGACGCCTGCCCTCTGTTCAGCAAATAGAGGGCAGGAGTTTCGCGGTAAACCGGGCATCTGGACCGGCCCGAGAGAATGTTTGCACCGATCATCTTGCGATCAGCACTAAGCCTGCGGGCTGGCCCGAGTCGTGCGCGATCCTCGGGCATGTCTACCGCTCCCCACCCCCAATCGGCCACGGCTCCCACGCACCGCCGGCGCATCATGGTGGTGGACGATGATGCTGGAATCCGCCGTTCACTCCAGACTCTACTCAGCCGAGCGGGATACGAGGTGCTGCAGGCAGCTGACGGGCTGGAGGCGGTTCGGCTCTGGCGAAAGGGCGGGGCGGACCTGGTGATTACGGACCTGCACATGCCGAATAAGGATGGGATTCAGACCATTCTCGAGCTACTTACTCACACGCCGGGCATCCCGATCATAGCAATGTCCGGCGGCGGCCAGACCAAACGGCTCGACTTGCTGGGTAACGTCACCCTGCTCGGCTCGGTCCTCACGATCGAAAAGCCGTTCACGCTGGGTGAGATGATGAGCGTGGTGAATCGCGCCCTCGGGCAGCAGCACTAATCTATCTCACAATCTCCACCAGATTTCCGTCCGGATCCCGGCCGGTTGCCCCGGAATCATCGGCCGACGTAGCCGCTGCCGAGAGTCGCTGGATAACCCGCTGCCGCTCCCGCGGATCCGGCACCCTGAGCTCCCAGGAGATCAGTCCGGCAACCTGATCGGAATCGGGCGGGGCGTTCCTTCCGGCCCAGGTATTCAGGTTGAGGTGGTGGTGATACCCACCGGCCGACACGGCGGTGAGTGAGGGCATCTGCATCATCACATCGAACCCGATCACGTCCCGGTAAAAAGCCACCGACCGCTCCATGTCGGACACGGTGAAGTGCACATGTCCGACAACGGTGTCTGGTGGTAGCCCGTTCCACTTGTATTTGGGGTCTCCAGCCGCCGCGAGTACGCCCTCTACATCCAGTGGATCCACGGTCATCTGCACTATGCCATCTATTACCGGCCAGAGCTCCCGGGGTCGGTCGGCGTAGATCTCCACTCCATTCCCATCCGGATCATCGAGATAGAGTGACTCGCTGACGGCATGGTCGGACATTCCGCGAAGTGGGTAGCCCAGCTGGCTCAGGCCCAACAGCGCCCGACCGAGCTCCCGGCGATCCGGAACCAAAAACGCCACGTGGTACAGTCCAGCCGACCGGGGACGGAGTGGCCGGCGTGAAACCCCGGGCCGCTCCACCAGTTTCAGCAACCCCTCATAATTTTCGGCTGGCCCGGTGACCGTGCCGGGGGCAAGGACCACTGCATCACCCAGATCTCGCCGGATGCTAAATCCCAGAACATCGCGGTAGAAACGGAGCGACCGGTCGAGATCGGCGACCCGTAACCGAACCCCGCCGATGCGCGCATCGTTCGGCAAACGGTGCCTGGCGGATGCGGGAAGCCGGGGCGAGGGTGAGTCCATAACCCATAAGACGCCCCGGGAACTGTTCGCGCAACCCTTTCTGCTCCCGGAGTATCTACAAGGGAGTACGGTCCGCCCGGCGGTATGTCGAAACGCACCGCTCCGCTCGCCGTAAGGTCATGACGGTATGCCTCCGGCCGGTTCATCCGGTCATGATTCTGCTGGTGAGGCGTCAGATGTCCTTAAGCCGTCGCCATTTCGTCGTGGGAACTGCGGGAGCCCTGCTCGGCGCCGCGCGTGCCAGGGTGGCGTGGCCCGCCCAGGCAGTTCTCTCCGCCGGCAGGTCAACCGAACCGGGCTGGGCCCCCAGCGCCACCTTCCTCCGTCAATTACCCCGCCTGCTCGAGCTTGCCTCTGTTCCTGGATTGAGCATCGGTGTGGTGGATAACGGCCGCACCTGGATCCGCGGCTTCGGTCACGCTGTGGCGGATCCCATCCAGCCGGCATCTCCCGATACGGTTTTCGAGGCCGCCTCTCTCGGCAAACCGATCTTCGCCTACGCCGTGCTCAAGCTGGTGGATAAGGGTGTCCTCGACCTGGACCGGGCGCTGTACAGTTACCTGCCGTTACCCGAAGCGGGTCCCCGCATGAGGCTGGTAACGGCTCGTAATGTGCTCAGCCACACCACGGGACTTCCGAATTGGCGAACCCAGGCTGGCCAGCTCGAGCCTGCGACTGAGCCCGGCCGCACGTTCAGCTATTCCGGCGAGGCGTTCTTCTATCTCCAACGCGTGGTCGAAGCTGTGACCGGAACGCCGTTCGCTCGGCTGATGCGCGAACAGGTGCTCGATCCATTGGACATGAAGCACAGCAGTTACGTCTGGCTTCCCGAATTCGACTCTCGCATGGCAGCGGGGTACGACGCACAGCAGAACCGGCTCGATGTCCAGGCTGCTATCGGCCGAAGAACTCTCATCATCTCCAGGGAATCGGGCGTGCCCCTGGAAAACTGGCGTTACGCCGACGCATCTCGTGCGGTTCCGCTGGTGAACCCGCAGTGGCCGACGCTCCCCCTTTACATGGTGCCCAACGCGGCAAGCTCACTGCTTACCACGGTGAGGGATTACACGAAGTTCCTGACCCGCCTGGTCTCCGCTCCTGGAACCGGCCTCGATCTCAAATCCGCCACCCGCCAGGCGATGATCGGCCCGGCCGTGCGCCTCAACAGCGCACTCTCATGGGGGCTGGGTTGGGGCATTCAGCAGGACGAGAACGGTGAGCTGCTCTGGCACTGGGGCGCCAACAACTCGTTCCGCAACTTCGTCATTGCCGACCCGCAGCACCGGCGAGCCGTCGTGGTGTTCACCAACAGTGAGAATGGTCCCCGGTTATACGAGCGAGTCATCGTGGCAGTGACTGGCCACGATCATCCTGCCTTCCTCTGGATCTGACATCCCGATTCTTACCGGGGAACTTCCGGCGGCATCAGTTGATTGCTAGGAATAGCGCTCGCCGACGGGGGATCCGTGCCGCAGGGAATGCGCTGGAAAATCGCGATTGCCTTTTTCGCGGTTTATGTATGCTGGGGAATGACTTACCTCGCTATGCGGGTGGCCGTGATGGAAATTCCCCCGCACCTCTTGTCGGGCAGCCGCTTCCTGCTGGCCGGCGTCCTGCTGTATGCGTGGGCACGACTCCGCGGTCACGCCGCTCCTACTCTGACACATTGGCGATCCGCCACCGTGATCGGCGGCTTCCTGCTGCTCGGCGGTAATGCCAGCGTGGCATGGGCCGAGAAAACGGTTCCTTCGGGGCTTGCCGCGGTACTGATCGCGGTTGCGCCTATTTGGATGGTCGGGCTGGAGTGGGCGCGCGGAGGTCCCCGGCCGACGCGGGCCGTCGCAGTCGGTCTCTTGCTGGGGCTTGCGGGTGTGGCGCTTCTGGTTTCGGGGCGCGGGCCGGCTGAGTCGCGGGTGGACCCGCTGGGCGCCACGATACTTGTACTGGCGTCGGCTTCCTGGGCCTGGGGCTCCGTGGTCTCCAAGTCCGCCGCGCTCCCCAAATCGCCCTTCGTCGCTACCAGCATCGAGATGATTGCAGGCGGGATCCTGCTTCTCGTCACCGCGGCCGTCTCAGGCCAGTTTCGCGGCTTCGACCCGGTCCGGGTCTCGTTCGAAGCCATGGCCTGGTGGGGCTATCTGGTGGTATTTGGCTCGCTGGTCGGCTTCACGGCCTACATCTGGCTGCTAGGCGTCACCTCGATTGCCAAGGCGGGCACCTACGCCTACGTCAATCCGATCGTTGCGGTGTTGCTGGGGTGGGCCGTGCTGCACGAGCCGGTGACTATGCGGATGCTGTTGGCGGCGGGCATCATTTTGGTTGGAGTGGCTCTGGTCAACATCGACTGGTCCGCAACCGGATTGGCTGCGTACCTGCCCGAGAGATCACGGCCGAGTCGAGCCCGCTGACAGCCCTGCGGGTGCCGGCTCCGCTCCGGCGGGAGACTGGGGCAGCGCCAGAGACTGCTGGTCCAGAATGAGCTGTTTGGCCTCGTCCCGTATTCCCGGCAGCCGCCACAGGAGCAACAGCCCGCCGGCAATGCAGAACGCACCTCCCAATGCGATGGTCGGTGCTGCTCCGATGCGTTCCGCCAGGACACCCGCTAGCAGCGCTCCTACCGGCGCCATTCCCATGAACATCATCGAGTAGATCGCCATCACCCGGCCTCGGATGGCGTCTGGGACCATGGATTGAATGAGGGTGTTAGTGGCAGCCATCTGGGTCATCATGGCGTATCCAACGGGGACCAGCAGTACCGCCGCCAGCCAGAAATAAGGAGCGGCGGAGAAC
>DASPKB010000382.1:0-2759 GCA_035628315.1 Gemmatimonadales bacterium
CCACCGGAGTCACGATCATTACCGTGACCGCGCCCGATGGAAGGCTACTGGGCATGACGGCGAACAGCCTCACCTCGGTATCGCTCCTTCCTCCACTCGTCTCGGTGTGCGTCGATCGCACGGCCGAGATGCACAAGGCCATTCTCGAAGTGGACATGTTCGTACTCAACATACTGTCCAGCTCACAGGAAACCCTGGCCCGCCGCTTCGCAGATAAGCATGAGGACCGGTTCGACGGCATCGGTTACCACCTCACGCCGGACGGCCTCATACTGCTCGGAGGTGCTCTCGCCCACATCGAGTGCCAGCGCTACGCTGATTATCCCGGTGGAGACCACACGATCGTTGTGGGGAAGGTGGTTGGAGGCAACACCGCCAAGGGTCGGCCCCTGCTCTACTATCGCGGCGGTTATGCCGCCATTGAATAGCCGTGACTGAGCTTTCCATCAGTTCCATCGGAATCGAGTTGCTGGACGATCCCTCAGCCGATCCAGTGACTGTGGCCGAGTCTCTCCGAAATATCGCGCGCGCCAACCGCTGGTTTGGTGGCGCCGCTGCGGTGCGGCACGGATTGAAGTGGGCGTTGCGGGCGGTGAGGCCGGGTCAGACTATCTCACTGCTCGATTTGGGTACCGGCGCCGGGGATCTTCCCCGGGTCGCCCAGCTATGGGGACGCAGGCGGGGCATCCGGATCAAACCAGTGGGGCTGGAAGTAAGCCGGGCCGCCGCGGCCCTCGCCCAGCAAAGCGGCCTGTGCACCGTCGTCGGCTGCGCTGGCACGCCGCCGATTCGCGAGAAAAGCGTGGACGTTGTGCTGGTCAGCCAGGTGGCTCACCATCTGCGCCCGGAATCGATCGTTCATCTGTTTCGCACCTGCAACGGGCTCGCACGGCGTGCGGTCATCATCGCCGATCTCCAGCGTAACGCACTCGCCGTGTCAGGATTCCGGCTGGGTGCCCGCCTTCTTCGCTTCGATGCGGTGACCATTGCTGACGGTATCACCTCCATACGCCGGGGATTCAGCCGCGCCGAACTGCTCGACTTGATGACGCAAGCCGGCATTACCGGCCGGGTCCACATCCGGCCGGGCTTCCGGCTGGTAGCCACCTGGCTTCCCGAGCGCGTCTGATGCGCACCGTCGATCGCGTAACGATGCGTGCACCGATCGAGCAGGTGTTCCGCTCGGCCATGGACGTGGAACGCTGGCCTTCCATTCTGCCGCATTATCGCTGGGTCCGCGTGCTCGAGCGCCGGCCTAAAGGCACGCTGGTCGAAATGGCGGCATGGAGGCCGTTCGGCCGGCTGAATTATCCCACCTGGTGGGTGTCCGAGATGCGGGTGGACCGTCAGGCCGCAGAGGTTCACTACCGCCATGTGCGCGGCATTACAGCCGGCATGGACGTTGTGTGGCGACTTATTCCCACGGCCCAGGGCACGGACGTCACCATCGTGCATGAGTGGGACGGGCCCCGCTGGCCTTTGATCGGACCGTTGGCAGCCAGTTGGGTAATCGGCCCGGTCTTCATTCACGGAATTGCATCACGAACGCTCGCGGGCATCAAGCGACAGGTTGAATTGGTAAAAGGCAATCCAGCATCCGAGGGAACGCAGCAACAATGAATGGCGGACGAAGGGTCATCATCAGCGGCATCGGAGCCATCACCCCGATTGGGCTTGGGGTCGAAGGGCTCTGGCATGGTCTCGTGCGGCGGGAGTCAGCGGTCCGATGTATTACCCGTTTCGATCCCTCCATGTTCAAGTCCCGGATAGCGGGAGAGGTAGTCGAGTTCTCTCCGGCTGACCACCTGGAGGAACGGCGAGTTCGCCGGCTGGACCGGTTTTCCCAGTTCAGCGTTGCCGCGACCCGCATGGCTCTGGCCGACGCCCGCCTAAACCCTACCCGGGAGGACCCGGACCGGATTGGTGCCATCATGGGCACCGCCCTCGGCGGGGTCGCGCACGGTGAAGGGCAATATCGCAATTTCCTGGCAGGAGGGCCGCGCGCGGTAGATCCGGCACTGGCGCTCACGGTGTTTGCCGGTGCCGCCAGCTGTAACATCGCCATTGAATTCGGGTTCACCGGCCCTAATTCCACCAATGGGATGAGTTGCGCCTCCGGCGCCATTGCCATCGGGGAAGCCTATCGAACCATCGCCCGGGGCGAGGCGGATGTAATGGTTGCAGGAGGAGCCGAAGCTCCGCTCGCTCCGCTCTGTTTCGGCGCGTTTGCGATCATTCGAGCCATGAGCACCCGCAACGACGATCCCGCCCGCGCCAGCCGTCCTTTCGATGAAGCCCGGGACGGCTTTGTCATGGCCGAAGGCGCCGCCGTGCTGGTGCTGGAGGAGCGCGAGCGGGCGCTGTCGCGCGGCGCTCCGCTCTACGCCGAGGTTTGCGGGTTCGGCTTGACCAACGACGCCTATCACATGACTGCGCCCAGACCTGACGGCCGGCAAGCCGCGCGGGCGATGCGCAATGCCCTTCAGGACGCGGGGGTCGCTCCGCACGAGGTAGGCTATATCAACGCTCACGGCTCGTCGACGCCTCTCAACGACACCACCGAGACCGCCTCGATAAAACAGGTATTCGGAGAGCACGCCTACCGCCTCGCCATCAGCGGGACCAAGGGGTACTACGGGCACGCATTGGGCGCGAGTGGAGCCATCGAAGCCGCCATCTGCGCGCTGGCGAGCAGCCGTGGGTGGGTACCTCCCACTGTGAACCTGGACTCACCGGATCCAGCCTGCGACCTGACTCAT
>DASPKB010000383.1:0-2826 GCA_035628315.1 Gemmatimonadales bacterium
TCAGGGGTTTGTAGTCAAGCCTGCCAGCGACTCACTCGAACTGCCATTTTGGCCGCGGGGCTGCCCCTAAAAGTGGCACGGGGGCTGCTTCCCGGCCTGTCACGTTGTCTCGGAGACATGCCCGGGACCCACGTCAGTTGCTCATTATTACCGCACTCCCTTTGGGAGTGAAGTCTAAAGGAGGAATCATGGCAATTAGTCGCTATCGTGAGCCGGCCAGCTTGTTCGGGCTGCAGCGGCTCAACCGAATCCTGGATGAGGCTTTTTCCGGGATGCCCTTTGCCGAGCAGGGAAGCGTGATTACCTCGACCTGGTTCGCTCCGACCGATGTGTCCGAGGACCAGAACAGCCTCAGAATCTCCATGGAGCTGCCGGGCGTAGAACCTAACGATGTTCGGCTCTCGCTGGAGAACAACATCCTGACCATTCGGGGCGAGAAGAAACAGCAGAGTGAGGAGAACAACGAGCGGGTGCACCGGTTCGAGCGCACCTACGGCATGTTCGAGCGGACCTTCGCTCTGCCGAATACCGTCGATCCCGAAAAGATTGAGGCTCGCTACGAGAACGGCGTTCTCCTGGTCACGATTCCTAAGGCCGAGCGGGCCAAGCCCCGGGAGATCCGGGTGAATGCTACCGGGTCGTCCGGCTCAACCCAGGTGCACACCGGCTCTCAGTCACAGCGGGTGGGCAGCGGCCAGGGACGTGGAGCCAATGGCTCGCGCGATCCTGAAGAGGAAGGCTCAGCCGGCAAGAGCCAGCGCTAAACTCGAGACATTTCCGCGATCAGCCCCCTGGTGCCGTTCAGCCGGGGGGTTTTGCTTTCCGTAATTCTACGGATATCGTCTCCGGAACTACGCGGATTGTGACTCCATCGGGCGTGATCTACCCTTCCCTCGTGCGGCAACTCCTTCCCTTTCATGTCGTTGGTGTTAGCCACCATACGGCCTCGGTCGAGGAGCGGGAACGATTTGCCTTCTCACCCGCTGAAACGGCGTCTCTGCTGGAAGACCTGAAGTCGATCGGGCTCCCCGGACTGCTTCTCTTCACCTGCAATCGTTGCGAGCTGTACTGGCACGGAGCCGAAGACGGGGAGGCCTGGTTCAGGGCACTGGCGCGGGGACGCAGTCCTGCACCCCAGCTGACGATCGAGCATGGACCGCCGGCTGTGCGCCATCTCTTCCGGGTGAGCGCCGGGCTGGACTCGCAGATTCTCGGGGAGACCGAAATCCTGGGCCAGGTCCGGCGAGCCTACGACGCTGCCCGAGCTGCCGGCACGACAACGCACGAGATGGACCTCATCTTCTCCGCTGCGCTGGCAGCCGGAAGGCGAATTCGCCGTGAGACCCTGCTGGGCCGGCACCCTCAGTCGGTGAGCTCGGCAGCGGTTGATGTCGCTTACGAGCAACTGGGACGCCGTTTGGGGAAGGTGCTAGTTCTGGGCGCGGGGGAAGCAGCCGAGGGTGTACTGCGTGCGCTCCACGAGCTAGGGGGGGCAGAGGTAACCCTGCTGAACCGGCACTCGGAAAAGGCAGTTGTGCTTGCGCGCGCGTGGTGCGCCGCAACGGCGCTGTGGGAAGAGCTGGACCAGCACCTGACCGCAGCGGATGCGGTGCTGGTTGCCACCTCATCGTCGCGCCCCGTGCTCAAGGCGAGCCAGTTAGCGGCCGCGGCACAGGAAAGAGAACAAAGAAAGTTGCTGGTAATCGATCTTGCGGTTCCCCGTAACGTAGATCCCGCTGCGCGTACGATCGATGGTGTCGAGTTACTGGACCTGGACGATCTTCAGCACCGGTGCTGTCCGGCGGCTGCCAGACCATCCGCCGAGCTGGCTGAAGCAGAGGACATTCTCGAAGAGGAGCTGGTTCGTCTCGGCATCAATCTGAGGGGGAGGCTTGCGGCGCCGCGGCTCGCCGAGCTGCACGCGCTCAGCCGCCAGGTAGCCGAGCAGGAGTCGGCCTGGGCGCTGGCCCAACTGGATACGCTCTCAGCCAGCCAGCGTGAAGTGGTACGTCAAATGGCCGATCGGGTGGTTCGCCGGGTACTCTACCCGGTGAGCCGAAGCATTCGCGAGGAGAGCGATCCCGAACTTTAGCCTCACCTTGTGGTACCCAGCTCTGCCGTATTCCCTACCGGGTTCAGAATATTCCGACATTGCGGGTTGGTACATCCAGCACAGCGAAGAGGATATTGAGTGCTATGGGAAGCGCCTGAGCGCAGGTGCTCGCTCACGATCTCAGCCAGGGCATCCAGGAATCTAGGCCGATCGTTCAGGGCAGGTGCCCGGCGGTATTCGGTGATGCCGACCTGATGGGCCACCTCACCGTATTCCCGGTCGAGCTCTGAGAGCGTCTCGATGTGGTCGCTCGTGAACGCTATGGGTACGACCAGGACGTGCTTCTGACCCCGCGCGCCGAGCCGCCGTATCACCTGCTCCGTGCTGGGCCCGAGCCACCGCACCGGGCCAACATCAGACTGATACGCCAGCAGGTATGGGTTGGGTGCATTCAGCGTCTCGACCACGCGCTGTACGCTTGCGCCGACCTCCTGGGGGTATGAGTCGCCCCGGTCGATTACATCCAATGGCAGTGAGTGGGCGCTGAACAGGATCACCGCTTTGTCGCGGTCGGCGGGTGCAAACTGATCCAGCCCGTCTCTGACTGTCTCCGTCATTGCCTCGATAAAGCCCGGGTGGACCGGCCAGCGGTCCACGATACTCCATTGGAACGCATGCCTCAGGCCGGTTCGTGCGGCGGACCGCCAGAGCTCGTTCAGGCTGGAACCGGTGGTACTGCAGGAGAACTGGGGATACTGGGTGAACGCTACCGC
>DASPKB010000384.1:0-2495 GCA_035628315.1 Gemmatimonadales bacterium
CCGGCTCGGCGTCGCGAGCACCTCCCGGTCGAGCCGCAACGCCTCACCTACCGACCACGCCTGGAAGGGGCAGCCGCGCGGAGTGTGAGGCGCATCGGCATCGGCAATCTCCGATACATGCCCCACACCTGCCTGCCACACGTGGTCCATCAACTGATCGAGGAAGCGGCGTCGCGCCTCGCGCCGCACTGCCGGCGTGTTGCCGCGGACCCGCACCCAGGCCTCGACGAACGGTCCCAGGAGCCAGGGCCAGACCGTGCCCTGGTGATAGCTGCCGTCGCGCGACTGGACGCCGCCCTCGTAGCGCCGGGCGTAGCGGCTGTCGTCTTGCGGCAGGGTCCGCAGCCCTAGTGGAGTCCAGAGCCGAGCCTCTACAGTGTCTACCATCCGGCGAGCCAGCCGTTCATCGAGAACTGGGTAAGGCAAACCGCCGACCGCCAGGACCTGATTGGGCCGGAGCGTCGCGTCGGCAGTGCCCGGCCGATGATCGACGTCAATTACATCGTAGAGGTGGCCGGCAGACTCATTCCAGAAACGATGGTTGAACGATCGGAGCCCCCGCTCGAGGACCTCTCCATACGACGAGGTGAACTCGCCGGCAATCCGGACGGCGTTGAGCCAGAGCGCCTGCACCTCGACCGGCTTGCCGATCCGGGGAGTCACCACCCAGTCGCCCACCTTTGCGTCCATCCAGGTGAGCTGCACGCCCGGCTCTCCCGCAGCGAGCAGTCCATCGGAGTCGAGGCGGATGCCGAAGCGAGTGCCCCGGCTGTAGCCCGCGATGATCGCCGCTATTGCATCTCCCATGGTGCGTCGTTCAGCGGCTGGGATTCTGCCTCCGGTCCGCTCCATGGCGCGCAGGTAGTCGTGGACCGCGATGATGTACCAAAGCGAGGCGTCCACCGAGTTGTACTCGGGGGCGTCGCCCTGATCCACGAAGCGGTTGGGGAGCATCCCTTCGGAGACCTGGCCCGCCCACTCGAGCAGAATAGAGCGCGCTTCGGCCAGCCGGCCGGTGGCGAGACACAGCCCCCGAAGCGCGATGAACGTGTCCCGGCCCCAGTCGGTAAACCAGGGATACCCGGCAACGATGGTTTTGCCGGACCCCCGTCGGACGACATAGGCATCTACCGCGCGCTCGAGAGGAGACGCGACCCGGTTTCGCCGGTCGCGCTCCGCGCGGCTGAGCCGCTCGAAAGTTTCCACCGACCTGCCGGAGGGCAGCGTGCCGGGGATGCCCAGGAGCAGCACCGCGTCGCCGGCAGCGAGGTCCCAGGTGAAGACACCGGGAGCCGCCAGGTCTTCCTCATAGTCGAGGCCGCGGGCGCGCTCTTCACTGTAGAGGAAGCTGCGATACCAAAACGGGTCCGGCCGGTAACGCCCGTTGGACGCGGCAGTCACCCCGGGCACTCCAGCATACGGCGTCCAGCTCACCCGATCGCCATAGGCGGCCTCGTCGAAGCGAAAGCCAGGATTCTCGTGGTGCAGGGCGTGTAGATCGCGGCCTGACAGGAAAGGGCGGACTCGGAGGGTGAACGGGACCGTCTCCCCCAGCACCCGCCAGCGCAAGGCGACCAGACTGAGACCCCGCGGCACAAACAGTTGTTGCTCGATCCGGCTGCCGTCGGACAAGCGGTAGACCCACGAGGGCCAGGGATCGATCTGGAAAGATTCGATTGCAGCCGGGTTTTCCGGCACGACGACATCGGGCCCATACCGCTGGCGGGTCAGGAATTCTCGCGTACCCGTCCCTTCCGGGCCGGGCTCCACCCATGCATCGAGCCCGTTCACCAGCACCATCCGGCCCGTCGGCGGAGTCGTCGCGGCGAGCAGCAGTGCGTGATAGCGGCGGGTTCGAACACCTGACGTTGTGCCCGAGGCAAAGCCTCCCAGGCCATCGGGCTCCAGCCACTCCGTCGCGTCATCGATTGAGATGCGGTGGCTCATCGCCGGCTCGCGATCAGGCGGCGAGCGCCCGGGCGGGGTGCGGGTGCAGCGGGAACCGCCGCCCGCGCCTGCACCAGGTCCTCGATGCAACGCAGCACCAGGGCGGTCCAGCCAGTCTGATGGCTGGCACCAACGCCTCGTCCATTGTCTCCATGGAAGTACTCGTGGAACAGGAGCAAATCCTTCCAGTGCGGATCCGCCGCGAAACGTGGGTCGGTTCCGTGGCAGGCACGCCGTCCCGACGCATCGGTCAGGAAAATCCCCGCCAAACGCCCGGCTAATTCCCGGGCCACACCTTGCAGGTCCAGCATGCGACCCGACCCGACGGGACACTCAACCTTCAGCTCGGGGCCGTAGTAATGGTGAAACCGTTCCAGGGCCTCGAGCAGCAGATAGTTGAGCGGGAACCACACTGGTCCTCGCCAGTTCGAGTTGCCCCCGAAAAGGCCGGTGCTCGACTCGCCGGGATCGTAGTCGACCCGGTGCACCATGCCGTCGACCTCGAGCTGATACGGGTGGTCGCGATGGATTCGAGACACCGACCGGAT
>DASPKB010000385.1:0-3033 GCA_035628315.1 Gemmatimonadales bacterium
CCCTAGGCCTTATCCGCTCCCTGCTGGACGACTCCGAGGCTCCGGTGCGCGCTGCTGCCGCGACTGCTCTAGGCGAGCGGGGCGGCTCCGGTGTTGAAGCCGACCTGCGGCGGCTCCTGGCCGACCCGGAAGGAACCGTGCGGCAGGCCGCGGTGAACGCCGTCGGCAAGGCGAAACTTCGGCCGCTCGCTCCGGCCTTGCTCGAGCGGCTTGAAGACGAAGATGAGAGCGTGCGCCGCGCGGCCGCTCTTGCTCTTGGACGACTGGGGGATCGTTCGGTGGTTCCCGGGATTGTCGCATCGTTCGACCGTGCTCCAGCGGATCTGCGCCCTGCTCTACTGCAGGCGGTGACCCGACTGGACCTCGCAGTAATCGGCGAGCTGCTCACCAGCCTGATCGAGCACGACGATCCGGCCAGCCGGCTCGCGCTGGCGGAGATACTGGGACATGCGGGCTCCCCACAGGGATGGGAGCACCTGAATCGTCTGTCTCAGGACAACGATCCCGAAGTTCGTGCGGCCGCAATCCGGAGCCTGGGCGGCAGTGCGCGGCTTCAAGCGCCGGCGCCACCGGGGCTGGTGGAGATCCTCGGGCAGGGCCTAAGCGACCCAGCGGAGACGGTGCGGGCCCGTTCGGTAGAGGTGAGTGGCCGCCTTTGTCTGGAGGAACACTGGCGCATCATCCTGACCTTGCTCGAAAAGGATTCCTCCGCACTGGTACGGGAACGCTCGGCGCTGGTGATCGGCCTGATCCGAGGTCCCGGAGGTGAAGCGGCGTTGACTGCGACGTGTTACCGGCCCGAACCGCCCGAGGTCCGGGCCGCGGCGGCGCTGGCCGCCGGAGTGTACGACCGGAGCAGCATGGTCGCGCTGATTCTGGACATGCCGGATGAGGGTACGGTCCGCGAAGTCCTCCGGGAACGAATCCGGCGGGACCCCTGGTACCGGCTGTTGAGTCGCACCTTGCCCCGAGCGAGTGCCGCCGAGCTTCAGGCACTGGCCGCCGAGAATCCGGCGGAGGCTCAGACCTCGTTGGCCGCCGGACTCCGGAGCGTTCTGGAGGCAAGCGAGCGTGTCAGGCTGGTGAGTGGCCTCAGCAGCTTCAAGGGTGAGGAGAGCCGGGGCGCCCTGCTACAGCTGCTCCGCAGTGACCCCAGCCCGGAAGTGCGAGCCGCCGCGCTGGCGGCTGTGGCGGAGCTGCTCGACCCGGACGAGCTTCTCGCTTTCGGCAGCAGGGCGCTGCGTGACCCGGATATTCTGGTGCGGCGCACCGCTATCCAGCTGTTCGGCCGGGTGCCGCCGGAGCGAGCCTTTCCGCGCCTGGTTCAGGCCCTCCAGGAACGGGAGGACTCGGCCGTGCTCGCGGCCGCCGGCGGCCTCGCTCAGGCTCACTTCAGCTCGTTCCGTAACGCCATTCTCTCGCCGCAGCTTTACACGGACCGCGGGGCTATGGTCGCCCGAATATCCCGCTATATCCACCATCCCGACCTGGCCACCCTGCTCTCGGCCCTGGCTCGCCACCCCGATCCCGAGGTGCGCGAAGCAGTAGCCGAGGTATGGCGGCACCGGCCCGACGCAACGGAAGCGGCGGCGCTCGATTCACTCACCGCCGATCCGGTTCCTGCGGTCCGTCGGGTTGCGGCAGGGTCTGCGGTTGCAGCAGAGCGGTACGATCTGCTGGATCGCATGACGCAGGACCCGGAGGTCGAGGTGCGCCGGGAAGTCGCGGTGCTGCTCGGTCTGGCTGCGCCGGTCGGTCCCGCCGGGCTGGTTGTGCTCGAGCATCTGGAAAGTGACCCTGAGATGCCGGTTCGTGCCGCTGCCCACGTGGCCCGCCTGCTGCAAGGCCAGGCGGTCCCCCTACCGCCGGGCCTCGACCCCCGGGTCGCCGCACAGGCTGTGCGCGAGGGAGCGGACCTGGGCGCGCTCCGGAGCGTTGCCCGGAACGCTCCTACGGATGAGCGGCGGCTCTCGGCAGCGCTGGCGCTCGCCATGATCCAGGACGATGTCGCCCGCGAGGTGGCCCGGTCCGATCCGGCTCCTACTGTGAGACACCGAGTTGGCGGGGCGCTGGAGCTGTCCTTGCGTCCCGATCTGGGAGACCGGGCGTGACCGAACGGATTACGGAGTTCCTGGTCCTCGCCGTGGTCATAGTACAGCCGCTGTTTCTGGCGTACTTCATCGCCTACAACACTTATACCTTGTGGCTCATCGCCCTCTCGGCCCGGCAGGTGCGCCGCCGGGTGGCGGGCCACTTTTTGGAGGACCTCGACCTGATCGACGCCGCCGATCTCACCAAACCGCTCACCATGATCGTCCCTGCCTACAATGAGGAAGTGACGATCGTGGACAGCGTGACCGGCTTGATCAATTGCGATTACCCCCGGTTTGAGATCGTGGTAGTAAATGACGGTTCAGCCGATGCTACACTGGACCGGCTCACCCGTGCCTTCCGGCTCCGGCGCACCGACACACCCTACCGTCCCGGCATCGCGACCGCACCGGTAAGAGCGATGTACCGCGCCACAGCCGACCTGCCGCCTCAGGTGATGCAGCTGATCGTCATCGACAAGGAAAATGGCGGCAAGGCCGACGCGCTCAATGCCGGAATCAACGCCTCCGCCACACCGTACTTCGTCTCGCTCGACGCGGATTCGATCCTGGACCAGCGTGCGCTCAAGGAGCTGATGCGAGTCATCCAGGAAGACCCGAGTGTTGTTGCCGTCGGCGGTCAGGTGGCCATCGCTAACGGGTGCACGGTGCGCAACAGCCATGTGGTCGAAGTCGGCCTCCCGAAACGTTCGCTTCCCCGCTTTCAGATGGTGGAATACTTCCGCTCATTCACCGCCGCCCGCACCGGCCTGGACCGGATGCATTCTATTCTCATTCTCAGCGGTGTGTTCGCCGTTTTCGAGAAGGAGACGGTAATCCGGGCCGGCGGGTATCTGACACCATACCTGCGGCACCGTCTGATTGACGAGTACGTTGGCTTGGGGTTGGGGACAGTGTGTGAGGACATGGAGATCATCGTTCG
>DASPKB010000386.1:0-4796 GCA_035628315.1 Gemmatimonadales bacterium
TCCGGCTGTGCCCAGCGCGCCTGGGGTGTCAGATCGCGACCCGGATCGAGCCGCTGGCCATGACTCCGCAGGTGCATCAAGTAGTCAGAATATGCCCGATCGACGGGGTGGCGAAGGCAGCATACCAGGAGCGCACCCGGGATAGCCGATTGGATGCGCCCTGCGGCCTGCGGGCATTCCAGGTAGATCGGAGAGGCCTCGCCCACGGCGCTTGCCGGTCCAGCCTCCGCGAACAACGCTTCGTACTCCGCCCGCGTCCGGATGGGAAACTGGTGATCCTCGGGATCCCCGTACACAAGCTGCCCGGAGGCATCCACTTCGTAGGCGAAGTAGTTGGTCTCCTTGACCGGGCTCATGAAGATCTGGGGGTGCTCGGCCAGGTACCAGTACAGAGCCGTGGTCCCCGCCTTCGCAGCGCCGATGACGATGAAATTCGGTAGCACGCTCGGGAATCTAGGCGTGGGCGCCGCCGCGGTCGATCCTTTACTGCGCGTTTGCGAACACGCGCACGTTATTCGGCGTTACGAACACGCGCTGACCCTTGGTGTAGAACTGCCCGTCGAACCGGCTCCGAGGGAGATGAGCCTCGATGGTTTTCCCACCATCCATCAGGTCGAGCTCCAGGCGTACGATGGGCCCGAATGCGCGCACGTGGCGTATAGTGGCCGGAAGAGATGAAGCGCCTACGGGCACCGGCCCCAGATCCACGTCGTAGGTGCGGACGTAAGCGACCGCCGACTGATCCTGCACGTCGGCCCACTCGGGAACCTCCAACTCGCCGTCTCCGATGTCGACCCGGCCGGCGTGGATGCGCCCGTGAAAAAGATTGACGTCACCCAAGAAACCGTAGACGAACGGCGTCGCGGGGTGGTCGTAGACCTCTTCCGGTGTACCGCTCTGCTCGATCCGTCCTTCGTTCATGATCACGACCCGGTCCGACACCTCCAGTGCCTCCTCCTGATCGTGAGTGACGAAAACACTGGTGACGTGCACTTCCTCGTGTAACCGGCGCAGCCATCGGCGCAATTCCTTGCGTACCTTGGCATCGAGCGCACCGAAGGGCTCGTCGAGCAACAGCACCTTCGGCTTCACCGCTAGAGCCCGAGCCAGTGCAACCCGCTGGCGTTGACCGCCGGATAGCTCGGATGGCCTCCGGTCGGCCAACACGTCGAGCTGAACCAGGTGCAGGAGCCCCATTACTGTTTCCCGGATTTCGGCTTCGGTGGGGCGCACCTTGCGGGGCCGGACCCGAAGACCGAAGGCCACGTTCTCGAACACGCTCATATGGCGAAAGAGAGCGTAGTGCTGGAAGACGAATCCGACCTGCCGCTCCCGGACCGGCTGATCGGTGGCGTCTTCGCCGTGGAAGTGGATCGCGCCTGCATCGGCCGGCTCCAGTCCAGCAATGATGCGGAGCAGCGTGGTCTTGCCGGAACCGGATGGGCCCAGCAGTGCCACCAGCTCGCCCCCCGGCACCTCCAGGCTCACATTGTCGAGGGCCACGAAGCTGCCGAACGTCTTGCGCAAATTTCGAACCTGGATGCTCATGCCGCGATCCTTTCGGGGACATTTAGGTTTTCGTCTTTGGGGTAAGCCGCGGAACGCCGCTGCTGCCACTCGACCATTGTCTTCAGCGCCAGTGTGACCAGCGCCAGCAGCGTAAGAATCGAGGCCACGGCAAAGCTGGCCGCAAAGGCATACTCGTTGTAGAGAATCTCCACATGGAGCGGGAGGGTGTTGGTCTCGCCCCGGATGTGACCGGATACCACTGAAACCGCGCCGAACTCGCCCATGGCGCGAGCATTACAGAGGATCAACCCGTAGAGCAGACCCCACTTTATGTTGGGCAGGGTCACCCGGAAAAAGGTTTGCCATCCGCCCGCGCCAAGAACGATGGCTGCTTGTTCCTCCTCGGAACCCTGCTCCTGCATCAGAGGAATCAGTTCCCGCGCGACGAATGGAGCGGTCACGAACGTAGTGGCGAGGACCATTCCCGGCACCGCGAAGATGATCTTGATGTCGTGTTCGAGGAGCCAGGGACCAAACCAGCCTTGAGCGCCGAACAGCAGCACGAAGATCATTCCGGAGATGACCGGCGACACCGCAAACGGCAGATCGATAAGGGTGATCAGCAGGTTCTTGCCGCGGAAGTTGAACTTCGTGATGGCCCACGCCGCAGCCACGCCGAACACCAAGTTCACCGGGACTGCGATTCCGGCGATCAGCAGGGTCAGCTTCGCGGCGCTCAGGGCGTCGGGCTCGTTGACCGCCTCCCAATAGGCCGCGACTCCCTTGGACAAGGCTTGAGCGAACACCAGGACGAGCGGCAGTACCAGCGTCAGCGCCAGGAATGCGAGAGCAACGGCGGTTAGGATCCAGCGTACCGGCCGGGATTCGCCCGTGGCGCGAGTTACTGCTCTCGGTGCAGAGGTCGCCGGCCGGGACAAAGCGATGCTCCCCATATCAGGCGGCCGTGCGGCGCCGGGCCGCCCACTGGAGCAGGTTGATTGTCAGGAGCAGGAGGAACGACGTAACCAGCATAACCACCGCGACCGCGGTGGCCCCTGTGTAGTCGTACTGCTCCAGTTTGGTGATGATGAGCAAGGGAACGATTTCGGTTTTCATCGGCATGTTGCCGGAAATGAAAACCACCGATCCATACTCCCCGATTGCGCGGGCAAAGGCGAGCGCAAATCCGGTGAGCAGCGCCGGAGCCACGGTGGGTAGTACCACCCGGGTGAAGGTCTGCCACCGCCTGGCTCCCAGGCTGGCAGCCGCCTCCTCGGCCTCGACTTCCAGGTCGTCGAGCACCGGTTGGACGGTTCGCACCACGAACGGCAGGCCGATGAAGATCAGCGCTACCGTGATCCCCAGCCAGGTATAGGAGACCTTGATTCCAAGTGGCTCGAAGTACTGTCCAATCCAGCCGTTCGATGCATAAAGCGTAGTGAGCGCGATGCCGGCTACCGCGGTCGGTAACGCGAATGGCAGATCTACCATGGCATCCACCAGCCGCCGGCCGGGGAACCGGTAGCGGACCAGCACCCAGGCAACCAGGAGACCGAAAACGGTGTTGATCAGCGCGGCCGCGAGGGATGCACCGAACGTGACCCGGTACGATGCCAGTACCCGCGGGTCCGTCACCGTGGACCAGAAGGTCGACCAGGGGAGGTCCGCCGTGCGGACGAATACCGTGGCCAGCGGAAGCAGCACCAGCAGGCTCAGGTAGGTGCAGGTGATCCCCAGCGACAAGCCGAAGCCGGGAAGAACGCCACGGGACTTAGCTCGCATCATTATCCTCGGAGAAGAAAAGCATCGGTAGCCGCTAACGGCCGGGCTGGTAGATCTGGTCGAACAGGGCTCCGTCGGCGAAGTGCGCCGCATGCGCCTTCTTCCAGCCACCGAAGACCTCGTCGACCGTAACCAGCTTTATTTTGGGAAACTGGGCCGCATACCGGGCGGCAACCGACGCTGTCCGGGGCCGATAGAAATGGCGAGCGGCGATCTCCTGTCCCGTGTCGGTGTACAGGTATTCCAGGTAGGCCCGCGCGACCTCTCTCGTCCCGCGCTTAACAGCCACCTTCTCCACGACAGCAACCGGCGGCTCGGCGAGAATGCTCAGCGAAGGGGCAACTACTTCGAACTTCCCGACCCCAAGCTCTTTGATTGCGAGGAGCGCCTCGTTTTCCCAGGCAATCAGCACATCACCGATGCCACGCTCGACGAAGGTGGTGGTGGACCCCCGCGCACCCGCATCCAGGACCGGCACGTTCCGGTAGAGCCGGCTCACGAAGTCGCGGGCCTTGGCCTCGTTGCCTCCTGGTTGACGTAGTGCCCACGCCCACGCCGCGAGGTAGTTCCAGCGGGCGCCACCGGACGTCTTCGGATTTGGGGTTACGACGGAGACACCTGGCTTGGCGAGATCCCCCCAATCGCGGATGGCCTTAGGGTTTCCCTTGCGAACCAGCAACACGATGGTAGAGGTGTAAGGCGAGCTGTTATCGGGAAGCCTAGCCTGCCAGTCTGCCGGAAGCCTCCCGCCCTTCTCGGCGATCTGATCGATATCGTAGGCCAGCGCCAGCGTAACCACGTCTGCGTTGAGACCGTCGATGACTGAACGCGCCTGCTTGCCGGAACCACCGTGGGATTGGCGGATCCGAACATCCTGGTGGGTCTTCTCCTTCCAATAGGCGGCGAACTGCTGATTGAAGTCCTCGTACAGCTCGCGGGTCGGGTCGTAAGAGACGTTCAGCAACGTGACCGGTTTGGGTGCCTGCGCCCCAGCGTAGGGCGCGGCGAGGCCGGCGATGAGGAGGGTGAATCCAAGAACTTTCATGACAACAGCTCCTAGAACGAAGTCTGAAACCGGCTGATGACCACGTTCTCCGCCGGCCGGTCGTCGGTTGCGGCACCGCCCGAGAACGTGGTGCGCTCGTAGTCAACGCCGACCTTGACCGCACGGGTGAAGTGCCAGTTCAGGCCCACGCCCCAGGCGCGAGCCCGCCGGACGCTGGATGCGAGACTGGAATAGTTCGGGAAGGAGGCCTCATCCAGGCTCAGCTCGCCAAAGCGGCCTACCAGCTCCACCGCTCCCCATCCACCCTCTCTGAGATCGAAGGGCCGCCTGGGAGCAGGGCTCCGGAAACCGGCTTTTTCACCGGTAAGGAACCAGGAACCCACTGTCTGCCAGGCCGTATGCTCGAGCTCGGTGGATTCTCCAGCGCGGGTGACCTCGTTGCGAGAGATCATGTATTCACCCATCAATCCGAGTGGCCCGGTGTAGAAGTACCCCTGGG
>DASPKB010000387.1:0-2215 GCA_035628315.1 Gemmatimonadales bacterium
CGCACCGCGCACGGCGTCCATGACGGCCGTGACCTGGGGCACGCCCACGCCCGTGACCACGCGGGTGGTGCAGATGCTCCCCGGGCCGATGCCCACTTTAACGGCATCTACGCCCCGTCGCACCAGCTCGCGGGCGCCGGCTTCGGTGGCAACGTTGCCGGCCACCAGCTGTACATCGGGAAAGGTCTCCCGCAGCTGGTCCACCGTGCCGAGCACGCCTTCGCTGTGGCCGTGGGCGGAATCCACCACGATGACATCCACGCCGGCACCGACCAGACTCCGGGCCCGGGTGATGGCATCGGGGCCGCCGCCAACGGCGCCGGCAACCCGGAGCCGGCCGTGCTGATCCTTGTTGGCGTCGGGGTGCTCCCGCCGCTTGAAGATGTCCTTGATGGTGATGAGGCCCTTGAGCACGCCCTGGTTATCCACTACGGGGAGCTTTTCGATCCGGTGCTTGGCCAGGATCCGTTCGGCGTCCTCGAGGCTGGTTCCAACAGGTACGGTTACCAGCTTCTCCTTGGTCATCACTTCACGGATAGGCTGGTCGAGGTTGTGCTCGAACTGGAGGTCGCGATTGGTGATGATGCCGACCAGGCGGCCCTGCCCATCTACGATAGGAACCCCGGAGATCCCGAAGCGCCGCATGAGCACGTACGCTTCGCGAAGCGGCCGATCGGGGCCGAGGGTAATGGGGTTCATGATCATTCCGCTCTCGCTCCGCTTTACCCGATCGACCTCCGCGGCCTGGCGCTCGATGGTCATGTTCTTGTGCAGCACGCCGATGCCGCCGCCGCGAGCCATGGCGATCGCCATCTCGGCCTCGGTCACCGTGTCCATGGCCGCGGAGATCAGCGGAATGTTGAGCGGGATGGTGCGGGTGAGACGGGTGACGGTGGAGACTTCGCGCGGATGGACGGCTGAGTGGCGGGGGACCAGCAGCACGTCGTCGAAGGTGAGGCCGAGCTTGGGACGAATCACGCTCATGCGCAGCCACCAAACACGAGGGCCCACCGGCGCCACGTTGGGGCGGTCGGCGGGCCTGAAGTCGATCGGTCCATCTCCAACACTAGTGGCCGTTTGCGCCGAAATCAAGCAGCCGTTAGCTACATTCCTACGCTATGCCTGACGAGTTCATGTGGTACGTGGTAGCCGGATTTGCCGCCCAGCTGGTGGATGGTGCTTTGGGAATGGCCTATGGAATCACTGCCTCGACCCTGTTGCTGGGTTTTGGAGTGCCGCCCGCCATGACCAGCGCAACGGTTCATGCCGCTGAGTGCTTCACCACCGGCGCTGCGGCTGTCTCGCATCATGCCTTCGGTAACGTCAACCGGCTCCTGTTTCGGAAGCTTATCGTGCCGGCGGTCATCGGTGCCGTGCTCGGCGCCTACGTCCTGGCGAGCATACCCGGAGACGTTCTGCGGCCTTATGTGGCAGGCTACCTCCTGATCATGGGAGGCATCATCATCCTGAAGGCGTTTCGGGAGTTTCCTCCCCGCACTGTCAGGACGCATCTGGGTCCCCTGGGGTTTGTCGGAGCATTCATCGATGCGCTGGGTGGCGGAGGATGGGGACCGATTGTCGCCACCACCCTGATCGTTCGTGGCGCCGAGCTCCGTATAACAGTAGGCAGCGTGAGCGCGGTTGAGTTCTTCGTTACCCTTGCCGCGTCTCTGACTTTTCTTCTCACCCTCGGCTTAACCAACTGGCCCATCATATTGGGGCTCGCGCTGGGCGGCGTTATTGCCGCCCCAATCGGCGCCTGGGCGTGTACCCGCATTCCGGTCAAGCCGTTCATGATACTCATTGGCAGTCTGGTCATTGGCCTGAGCCTGAGGACCATTCTCAAATACTACGGCTGGATTTGACCCGTGGCGTTGGGTGTTGAGAGTAATCTCAGCGGAGGGGTAGGCCTTGCAATCAGCAGGTCACGGCGCCGCGCCTGAAGCCGTTGCAACAGCGACGTCGACGGTCGCGACGTTCGAGCAGACCGTGCTGCCGGTTTCGCAAACCTTGACTCGGTAAGACGTAGCTGTAGGCGACGAGATCGTGAGCGTTGTCCGCCCGTTGTTGGTTGAAGTTCTCCGAAACCGGTCATTCAGGTAGAGGTCTACGCTGGTGCCCCGAGCACCGCTCCATACCAGATCGATGTAGAAATAGGTGCCGCTCCTCCGTCCGGTCGCGCTGAGCACGATCGACGGCGGAGTCGTTCCCGTGA
>DASPKB010000388.1:0-9729 GCA_035628315.1 Gemmatimonadales bacterium
AGAGGCAACCCTCGTTGTGTGGGCTCCTGGGGTCGCCTTCGATATTCACGATCTCGTTACCGACCGTGTGGGCAATCATCGCGTAGCCGACGGCGCAGTAGGGGCAGACCGTTGGGATCGCCTTGGCGTCCTTGATCCGGAGCTCCTGCGCCCTAGCCGTGGCCGGTACCATGGTGGCGCCGAGTCCCAGGAGGGACCCTAGGGCCGTTCCGGTGCCGACCCCTGCCGCGGAAACCTTGAGGAATTCACGTCGAGAAACTTGAGTCATGCTGGCCCCAATGACAGAAGAGGGGTCGGTGAGAGACTGCGGCTTGCGTTCAGGTGTTATCTGTCACCACTTCTTCCGGCGCGCAAGTGGGAAGTCACTTCTACTCTGCTGCGACCGCCTGTTCCTTGAGGAAACGAAGCATGTCGCAGGTACGCTCGAAAACCCGTACCTCCGGAAGTGCCAGTGCCCGCTCTCTGGGTTCCAACTTGAGATCGAGATGAGGCCAGCGCCGGTTGCCGGGGTGCAAGGCCGATGGCGGAGCGCCGACCCGCGCGCAGAACTCCCTCAGCTCTCCGAGGTCGTTCGTCGTGGACAGCACATGCGACCAGCCCGGGGCATACCGGTTCTCCCGGTCCATGACGATCACCCGCCCAGACCTTCCTGCAGGAACTCGACCGTGCGTCGGACCACCTCCCGGTCCCGCAGGATCGTCCTGGTCTCCAGGTTCTGCCGCATGACGTCTCTCGCCCTGGGAGGAATCCTGAGGTGCTCGACGAATGCGTGGGAAAACAGGAACACGTCTGCTGGCGGCGCGAGCAGCACCGCGCGGCTGGACTTGAGACCCTGATGCATCGCGAGCGACACCGCGGCGCCGCCGAGAGAATGGCCCACCAGGCCGTGGCTGCCCCACCCGTGCGCCAGCACCACGGCCGGGCCTCGTCCCCACCACCACACTGCCAGATCCTCGCCCTGGCTTCGCAACGTAGAGCGCCATCCCGTCGCCAGGAAGGCTTCTTCCGCCGGACGAGGGTCGTGCCACGGCGGCCGGCAGAAGATCGCTTCGGCCCATCGAGCGGCGACTTCGGGCGCAAGCGAGCCCACGGTGCGAAACGCCGTGCGCAGCATCCAGAGCTGGGGAGCGGTCTTCACCGCCGGTCTCGGGTCCGGATCACCCCCGGAGTATGCTCACGGCCGGATCGGGCGCAAAGCCCCGGTGACGATCGTCACCCGCGCCGAGTCTCGGTCGCGTTACACTGAGTTCGAGCCTGTTTTCATTCCTGTGATCGAGGAGGAGTCCATGTCCGAGCCCCATGCTTTCGACCGTGTTTCGCCTGCTGATTCGGAGAATGCCAGCTGGAGAGCATCTTGGGAAACCGAGGACAACTACTGGCAGGAGAACTTCACCAGCCGCCCTTACGCGATGGGCCCGGATTACTACGAGCGGTTTCGGCCCGCCTACCGCTACGGCTTCGAGTCGGCGCAGCACCATATGGGACGCGATTGGGACCAGGCGGAGTCCGATCTCGAGCGCGGCTGGGCCGCGTACGAGCACGGAGGCGAGTCTCGCAGCACCTGGCAGGAGATCAAGGCGGCGGTACGCGATGCCTGGGACCGGGTGGTGAGCGGCCGAACCGACGATCCCGTCCGCCGCAACGCAGGGCTGCAGGAGTAGCCTTATAATCCAGTCTCATGGCTGATTCGATACGCGATCTCCTCTTCGGAGGCATTGCTCCCGGCCGCGACCTGGTGGAAGCCGTCGAGCCGCGGCGCTCGTTCGACGATGTGGTGCTTCCGGAGACCACGCTGCGTTCGCTGAACCACGCCCTGGCGCTGGTGCGGAAGCATGACCTGATCTTCCACCAGTGGGGTCTTGCCGAGCGGCACTCCACCGGACTGGGGCTCGCGTTTCACTTTGCCGGTCCTCCCGGCACCGGAAAGACGATCTGCGCCGAAGCTCTGGCCTACACCCTGAACAAGCGGCTGCTGGTCGTGCGCTACGCCGAGCTCGAGTCCCGCTGGGTCGGCCAGACCTCCAAGCACGTCACCTCGGTATTCCGCTCGGCGGCCCGCCAGGACGCCGTGCTCTTCTTCGATGAGGCCGACGCGATTGCAGGGCGGCGCTTCACGTCGGTCAGCGCGGCCTACGAACGGGAAGCCAACGCCGTGGTGAACGTGCTGCTGCACGAGCTTGAGATCTTTCCCGGGGTGGTCATCTTCGCCACCAACCTGGCAGCCAACATCGACCCGGCCTTCGAGCGGCGGATCCGCACCCACATCCTCTTCGACATGCCCAACGCCGAGGAGCGGGAGCGGATCTGGCGGGTGCAGCTGCACGCCCGGAAAACCCCTCTCGCCGACGATGTGGACTTCCGGGCACTGGCGGAGCGTTACCCCCGGAGCGGCGGCGATATCAAAAACGCCGTGCTCAAGGCCGCCCAGATCGCGACGCTCGAGCCAGTCCCTGATGCCGACAAGCGGATCCATCAGCGGCACTTTATCCAGGGCATGGAAGAGGTCATCGCCGCGGAAAACGTCATGTCGCAGTCTCTCTTCGACGACGGCCGGCTGCCCGGCGGCATGGCGGAAACCTTGGCGGAAACCCAGGAATCGATCCGGGGAGAGGTGGCTCTGCTGACGGAGCGCTTCGAGGGACTGGAGCGGTCCATCCGAAAGGTCGCTTCCGATCACAGCACCAGCCGGGGAGAGTTGGAGCGGCAGCAGACGGCGCTGGTGGAATCAATTTCGGCGGAGCGCCGCCGGCGCGACCGCATGCTCTTCCTGAGCGCCGCCGGGGCCGCGGTCACCGCCCTGGCCGCGCTGGTCCTGGCGCTGATGGCTTGAACCTCGACGCCTGGCGGCCCTACGAGTCTGCCATGTCCGCCTACCACCGCGGGCAGCACGACGCCACCATCGTCGTCTACGATGACTACGAGCGTGACGAAGCTCCTCTCTCCTATTTCTTCCGCCAGCCGAGCCAGTTCCCTCAACTCGAGCTGACTGCGCTGGGCCACTGTCGCGGCCGGGTGCTCGATGTCGGCGCAGGTTCCGGGTGCCATGCCCTGGCCCTCCAGCAGCGTGGCCTCAGCGTGACAGCGCTCGAGATCTTGCCGGGATTGGTCGAGATCCTCCGCCAGCGCGGAGTGCGGGACGTGCGAGAGATGACCTGGATGGATCTCCGCCCCGAGGAGCCGTTCGATACCGTCCTGATGATGATGAACGGACTGGGCCTGGCTGAGACGCTGGCCGGACTCGACGGCTTTTTCCGGGATGCTCGGCGGCTGGTGAAGAAGGATGGACAGGTGCTGGCCGACTCGACCGACGTGCGAGTCCGGATGGATCCCGATGCGGCGCGGACCGGCACGCTACAGCGACCCGATGGCCGCTACATCGGAGAGCTGCACTTCCAGTTGGAGTTCCAGGGAAGGAAGGGCCCGCCCTTTGCTCAGCTCTACGTTGATCCTGAAACCTTGCAGGCCAAAGCGAAGGCGAACCGGTGGGGTTGTGAAATGCTGCACCCGCCCGACCAGTACGGGAACTATCTGGTCCGGCTGACTCCGTAGGTCTCTGCCGGGCTCGGCAGCGGCTCTCCCGCCTGCCAATCCATCGCACTCAGTTGGTCGAACAGCTCGACTACCGCACGCCGGTCTTCGTGCACCGCCAGCACCAGCAGATCTCCCGGGCGCGCCCACTCGAGTGCGCGCCTGACACTCGGCAGCTCGTCTCCCGGCCTGGAGAGCGCATCCTCCCGTAATCCCAGGCGGGAGAACTCGTCCGCCAGGAGAGTCGGAACCTCGCCCGGGGCCCGGCCCCTGAGATACCCTTCCATGTCTTTCACCACCACGTGATCGGGGCGAAGCTCCCAGGCTGCACGCGCCAGCGCGCGGATTGCTTCGTCGTTCCGGTCTCCCGCCTGTCCCACCAGCACCAGGCGCCGCTCGGCGGGGATCGTCCGCGCCACCTCCACCAGGGCCGTCATCCCGTGAGGGTTGTGGGCGAAATCGAGCAGGATGTGGGCGCCGCCCAGCTCCAGCAGGTTGGCCCGCCCTGGATTGTCGTCCAGATCACGGCCAAAGCGGCGCAGCGCATTGGAGATAATCTCCGGGGAGATGCCGAGTGCCGCGGCGGCCGCCGCTCCTGCGAGCGCATTGGCCACGTTGTGCACCGCGACGCCCTGGAAGGTCATCGGGATTTCCCGGATAGAGGCCAACACTGTTCGCTGCTCACCGTTCATGAGCACGACCTGTCCCCGGTCTATCACCGTCGCAGTGCCGCCCGCCGCCAGATGCCGCTCCATCATCGGTGTGGTAGGAAGAAGGGAGAACCACACCAGCCGAGCTTGCACCTTCCTGCTGCGCTCGACCAGCAACGGGTCGTCCGCGTTGAGGACCAGAGTGCCGGTACTGCCGAGCGCCTTCGCTACCACCATCTTCGTGTCTGCGAGATCGGGCAGGCTCTCGATGCCGAACTCACCGAGGTGGTCATCGGCCACGTTGGTGACCACCGCGACATCGGCGCGCTCCACCGGAAGGCCCCGGCGAAGAATTCCGCCCCGCGCAGTCTCCAGAATCGCGGTCTCCACCACGTGGTGCCGGAGCACCATCCGCGCGCCGCTGGGCCCGGCAAAGTCGCCCTCTTCCAAGACGGTATCTCCCACAGTGACGCCGTCGGTCGAAGTCGTTCCCGGTGTTTTCCCCGCAGCCTCCACTATGGCCGCGATGACCCGGACCACTGTCGTCTTTCCGTTGGAGCCCGTCACAAGGACGATCGGGATGTCCCGTGCGGAGTTCCACGGAATCTCGGCGGGATCGGGCTTGTCGTTTACCTGCCAGAGCAGCGCGCCCGAGCCCGAGCCCAGCGAGATCAGGTCCTCACCATGGAGAAAGGTGAGCCCCCGGGACTTCGCCTCCTGATACATCGCTGCGACGACAGGATCTCGTTCTTCTTCGATATCATCCAGCAGGGAGGCGACGGCCTTGCCGATGTCCGGCGCCTTCTCTCCCATGAGCTCGGCGGCAGCCGCCGCCCAGGCTCGTTCATTGAGCTCGGTGGCGGCATAGAGTGCGTCAATTGGTCCGGTGACGGCGAGACTCACCCCTCCGCGAAACGTCCGGGTCACCACTTTCTGGTCGTTCCAACCCACGGCCTGCAGCAGGCGCTCGGCCGCCCTCCTCCAGGCAGCGATCGCGCGCTCACGAATCGCGTCGTCCAGACGCACCTCCAGCACAGCGCCAGGCCCATCCAGCAGCAGGCCGGGCCCGGTCAGCCGGCGGGAATCGAGTACTTGCATGAGCGGTATTCTAGCGAGATAGGCAGAATGAGCCAGACCGAGTAGCTGTGTGGTACGTCACCGCCTGATTTGGCCGGTTTACCGAGTCTGATGCACGCACCCTGAACTGCGACCGGCGGTGACGTAGCCAAGAGGTATCGAAGCTTCTGTCAAATTAATGACCCAGCCAATTCTGACGACGGACGTTCCGTCGATCGATCCAGCTCAGCTGGAGATTACCCGGCTTCGTGCTCTCCGGGGCCCGAACTACTGGCGACTTGCACCTGTCGTTGTCTGTGACGTCCGTCTTGGAAATCTCGAAAACATCACGACGGCAGACGCACCACGGTTCTCTGAACGGCTGCTGGAGGCCCTGCCCTCCTTACAAGAGCATCCCTGCTCACGAAACAAGCCGGGAGGGTTTGTCGAGCGCCTGTACGAAGGGACCGGATGGATCCATGTACTCGAGCACGTCGCCCTGGAGCTCCAGACGCTAGCTGGCACGGACGTTGACTTCGGCAGGGCAGTGCAGTCGGGCGATGAGGGAGTCTGGTGGCTCATCGTCGAGTACGAAGAAGAGGAGCTCGGCACCGAAAGCGTTCGCCAGGCCGTGGAGCTGGTTCGGGCATGTCTTGCTGGAGTTCCGGTGGACATAGATGGCGTGTTGCGCAATTTGCGCGAGCTCCTGGAGGACGTTCGGCTCGGCCCATCGACAGGCGTGATAGTCGAGGAAGCTCGGCGGCGAGGAATCCCGTTCCGGCGACTGGGGACCGGTTCACTGGTCCAGCTTGGCATGGGCCGGAATCTCCGGCGAATTCAGGCGACGACCTGCGACACCACCAGCATCATCGCCGCCGATATTGCCCAGAACAAAGATCTGACCAAACGCATGTTGCAGGGCATCGGCCTTGCGGTGCCCCAGGGCGCCGTAGTACACGACGCCGATGAGGCGGTTGAAAGGGCCCGGGAGATCGGGTTCCCGGTGATCCTGAAGCCGGTGAGCGGTAACCAGGGGCGTGGCATCTCACCCCGGCTGGATGACGAAGCAGCGGTTCGGGCGGCATGGTCCCGAACCAGCACCCGCTATCCCGATATGGTGGTCGAACGGCATGCTGCCGGTCGCGATCACCGCGTGCTGGTGGTCAACGGCAAGGTCGTAGCCGTGGCCGAGCGGGTGGCAGCGCATGTTGTTGGTGACGGCAGTCGTACCATAAGCCAGCTCATCGAAGAGGCCAATCGCGATCCCCGCCGCGGGCGCGGGCATGGAAACGTTTTGACGCTGATCCCGGCCGATGACGCCACCCTAGATTTCCTGGCCCAGTGTGGACTCACGTTGGACAGCATTCCGGTCGCAGGGGAGCGGGTTTTCCTCCGATCCACCGCAAACCTGTCAACCGGGGGCACGTCCATCGACCGCACCGACGAGATTCATCCCGACAACATTACTGCCAGCGAGATGGCTGCCGCCGTAGTGGGACTCGACATCGCCGGGCTCGACGTCCTCACGCCGGACATTTCCCGCCCGTTTCACGAGAATGGCGCCGTCATCATCGAAGTGAACGCCGGGCCCGGGATCCGCATGCATACCCACCCTGCCGAGGGGAAGCCCAGAAACGTGGCCGGGGCAATCCTCGACATGCTGTACCCGGCTGGCGCCCGATCAACCATTCCCATCATTGCCGTCACCGGCACCAACGGGAAGACCACCACCACCAGGCTGATTGCCCATCTGTTCCGCGCGAGTGGGCGTACGGTCGGCTATACCACTACGGACGGCGTCTACCTGCAAAACCGGATGGTGGTCCAGGGCGACATGACTGGTCCCTTCGCGGCCAATGTGGTGCTGTCGAACCCCACCGTGGATGTGGCGGTGTTGGAGACGGCCCGTGGCGGTCTGCTCCGGTCCGGGCTTGGATTCGAAGAATGCGACGTAGGAATCGTGCTGAATGTGTCGGCCGATCACCTGGGTCTGGGCGGTATCACGACCGTGGAGCAGCTTGCTGACGTCAAGAGCGTCATTCCCGCCGTGGTTCGCCGGCGAGGCTACGCCGTGCTCAACGCCGATGATCCTCTCGTTCTGGGGATGAGCGAGAAGACCCGGGGAGATGTGGTGCTCTTTTCCGTTCAGGAGGGCCGTTCCAACCCCCATGTGGAACGGCACGTCGACGAAGGGGGTACAGCCGCCACCATGGAGCAGGGCACCTTCGTGATTCGGCGTGGCCGCCTCTGCATTCCCATCGCTGCCGCCAATGATGTTCCGCTCACTCTCGGTGGCGCCGCGCGCTTCCAGTACGGCAACATCCTGGCGGCCGTAGCGGCGGCGTACGTGCAGGGAATGCGGTATGAAGACATCCGCTCCGGTCTGCTGTCCTTCTTCCCCTCACCCGCTCTCACGCCCGGCCGTCTCAACCTGCTGCGCGTCGGCCAGGGCCAGGTGCTGGTGGACTATGCCCACAACCCGGCGGCGGTGGAGGGCCTGATCGATCTCGTGCGCCGGATGCCGGCCCGGCGCCGCATTGGCGTCGTCACCGCGCCGGGAGATCGCCGGGACGAGGACCTGCGCGAGGTCGGACGGCGCTGCGCGGGGCTCGACTACGTGATCCTGAAAGAGGACGACAACCTTCGTGGACGTCGGCCCGGGGAAATTGTCGGAGTCATTGCGCAGGGGCTGGCCGACGCCGGAATTTCCGGAGACCAGGTTGAGACGGTGTATACCGAGGCCGAAGCCGTAGCCCGTGCCCTCGATCAAATGGGCGAGCGGGACCTCGTGGTAGTGCTGGCTGACGATGTTCCCGCCGTGCTGGAGCAGCTCCTGCCACTTCGTGTGGTCCTCTGACGATGGCGACGACCAGCACCCGCCGGCGCCGGGGACGCCTCCTGTTGATTGGTGGCAATGAAGACATGGACGAGCGCGACATGCGCATCCTCCCCCGCCTGGTCGAGCTGGCCGGCGGAAAGAAGTCGCGCATCCTGGTCTGTGCCGCCGCGTCAGCCGAGCCGGAGCGTTCCCTGGAGGCGTTCAATAGAGACCTGGGGAAGCTCGGCGCGGGCGAGGTGTTTCAATCACCCCTCAACAGCCGGGAGGAGGCTGACTCCGACGAGCTGATCGACATGCTGGAGCGAAGCACGGCTGTCCTGCTCACCGGAGGCGACCAGCTCCGCGCCACCAGCATGATGGCGGGCACCCGGTTCGGGGATCGTCTGAAAGAGGGCTATCAGCGCCACGGGCTGTTCGTAGCCGGCACCAGTGCGGGAGCAGCGTGCATGAGCAGCACGATGATTATCCGGGGGATCGGTGACACGGTCCGGCGAGATGCCGTGGAGCTGGCACCGGGGCTCGGGTTCCTCAGGAACATCACCGTGGACACCCACTTCGACCGCGGCGGACGGGTGCACCGGCTGATGACCGTGCTGGCTCAGAATCCGGCGACGCTCGGAGTAGGAATCGACGAAGACACCGCGGCGGAGATCTCCGCCAACCGTAAGCTCACGGTGTGGGGCAAAGGCGTGGTCATCGTCTTCGATGGCCGCGCGATCCACACCAACGCCGCGGAAGTATCTGGTAGGGAAGCAATGGCGCTAACCGGCGTGAAGGTGCACGTCCTGCCCCAGGGCTACGGCTTCGATCTCAAGACCCTGACGCCGATCATCCCTGGAGCGGCCAGCGCATCGGCCGCCTAGCGGCGGGAGATAGTCATCGGCGTGGGGGCATGCTCTGCTCCGCAGAACACGCCCCCACCGCCGTCACTTAGTCCTCCTCCACTTCCTCTCGCGCTATCCGTACCCCGCGCGAGTCGCGCACGAACTCCCGCCGTCCGTCTTCCATCACATCCGCGGCCAGAGCCACCGCAGGCTCCGGCCGGGAGACACGGGGCCGTTCCACTACGCGCGAAGTTGCGTCGGGCCTGAACTGAATCACCTGCTTCCAGCTTCGGGTCACCGCGTCGGCGAAGATGAGGAGCAGGTCTCCCGCCTGTGCCGAACGGAGCCCGGCCTCCACCGCTGCCTGCTCATCCGGGATCACGTCTATTCGGTCGGCGGGAACCCCGCTGGCCACCAGCGCGTCGCGGAGCAGCTGCGGCACCTCGTCGGGCTTGCGCCCGCGCAGGTTGTCGTCCCGCCGGCAGATGTAACGGTCGAACGACCCGGCGGCGATCCGGCCGATGTCGGCGATGTCCTGGTCGCGCCGGTCGCCCGGTGCAGCGATCACGCAGATGCGCCGGCCCGAGATGTCCAGCCGCTTGACCAGCTTGACCATAGCTTCGACCGCCGCGGGATTGTGGCCGTAGTCCAGTATCACCTTGAACGGATGCTCGTCGTAGATGTTCATCCGGCCTGGCGCCTGGAAGAACGTCGTGTCGAAAGTCCGGAGCCCGTGCCGGATATCCTCCAGCTTGAGCCCCATGCTGAACGCCATCGCGGCCGCGAACATTGCGTTCTGTACGTTGTGCATGGCCCGGCCTTCGAGCGTTGC
>DASPKB010000389.1:0-4085 GCA_035628315.1 Gemmatimonadales bacterium
AGATGAGCTGGGGGACGGCGTTCGCGAGGAAGCGGTGGCGCCGTTCGCTCTCGGAGAGCCGCTTGTTGGCCTCGATCGCCTCGACGCGGAGGAAGGTCTCCGCCTCGATTTTGGTGGCGCGGAGGCGGAGCTCCTCGCTGAGGACCGCCTGTTCGCGCTCCATCTCCTGCTTGAGGCGGATGAACTCGGTGACGTCTTCGACCCAGTGGATGATGTACCGGACCTTGCCGTCGGCGTCGAGCACGGGGGCGTTGAGGGGGCTCCAGTAGCGTTCCTCGAATCCTCCCCCCTCTGATTCGGGGCGGCGGATGTCGTACTTCTGCACCGGCATCCGGTCCGGCTTTTTAGCAGTGAGGACCCGCTGAAGGGAGGCGCGCAGCTTCCGGACACCGTCGGCGCCGGGGTCGTCAGGGTTATCCGGGAAGATGTCGAACAGGCCTCGGCCGACGATCTCTTCCCGGCGAGTCATGGTGGCGTTCAGGTAGGACTGGTTGACGCCGACGATGGTGAAGTCCGGACCGAGCAGGAGGTAATTGCCCGGGGCCGCGTCGAAGATGGACTGGTAGTCGTGCTGCTGCGGTGTATGCGGCATACCCGACCCTGGCAGGAGACAGGCAGGTCTTTCACTGAGAGGAACTGCGGTACTTCCACACTAAACGACACCGGCGCGGCGTGCAATACGGGGTAGGGTGAAGAGAACCGCCACCAGGACATCGGTGGCGGTTCAGGTCTGGCACTTCGGGTGCACCAACGCCGGCATCACGCCGCTGGCTTGATCTCGCCGCCCAGCGGCGGCGTTCCGGATGCTGGAGGCTTACTGCTGGAGCGACTCGGCGCAAAGGTGTTGATCGCGCTCTCCCACGCGGCCAGCGCCTCAGCGTCTTCCGCGAAGCGGTAGCGGTTGGCTCCATCCATCAGCCGGACCACCTGTACCAGCTCTTCCGCCAACGCAACCAGCTCAGCGCTCGCGCCCACGTGGGTGCGGCGGCCGGCGTTCCCCTGCTCTACCGCTTGCTCGAACTGAGTCAGGGACTGGGACAGGCTCTGGATGGAGGAGTCGAGGAGCCCGTGCTTCACCAGCAGGTCCCGGTGGCTCTCCGCTTCCGCCAGCATGCTCCGGGCGGCGGTCCGGAAGGCCAGGTACGGAACTGCTTCATTTACCAGCCGGAACTTCTGGGCGACTTCGGGCAGCTCGGACGAGGCAGCCTCCGCCACCCGGGCGAAGTGCACCCACTGCGTGCGGCGGATCCTGCGCCGGATCGCCCGTTTCTGGGTCGTAGCGGTGCGAACCGCGCTGATGCCGTCGCGCTGGCGCGCGGCGAGCTGTTCGGCCTCGGTGAGGCACTTCTCCAGCCGAGCCAGCCCGGCGGCGTAACCGGCGCTGGGGTCGGGATGGGCCCGACTGAATTCCAGCACCCGGTTACCCATCTCGATGATTCTACGGATCGACGCTTTCATAGGTACACACTCCCTCCCTGGCCTGCGGATACCGGTCCGCCGGCGAACATGAATGGACCTCACTTCGAGTGTCCCGGTGTGATCTCGAGCGGCAAAAGGAAGAGCATCGGGTATGCCAACTTTCTCAGTCGCAGTGCGAGAATCGTGACCATCGCCGGTAAAAAACGGGAAATCACGACGCGGAAACGCGTCAGTTGCTTTCGGTGACGGACAAACTGGTTCCGGAAACTCGTGCAGTGCTTCCGGCGTGGCATGAGTGACGTCCGGTAAATCCGATGCTGCTCCTGGAAAACCGCGATGCGTTCCCGGTGAACCTCGATCGCAAAGGTTCCGGGCCAAGCACGAAGGTTTGGAGACCAATCGCGAAGGTAAAGACCGAACGCGCGAAGGTTCAGACCTGAAGTGGGAAGGTTCAGCGGTAAAGCGGAAAGGCTTTTCGTTGCTGCAGGTCCCGGAACCGGATGAGTCGTTCCCGGTAGCGGTAGAACGCGTCCCGGGAAACTCCATTCGCCGTCCGGCAGAGCTTGAGTTGTTCCCGGAGGAGTTGTAGCTGAAAGGTGTAAACCGGAATTACGATCCGGAACCGGATGAAGTGTTCCCGGTAAACCATGGGCGCAACGCGGCACGGCCGCGAGTGGAACAGCCCTGTTTCCCATTGACGCAGGTCCGGGCCTCGCCGTGAGCGGTTCGCGTCCACTCGACGATCACGGAACCGTGCTGCATCTTCGCGGGTATACTCGCCTCCATGCATCCCTCAGTCCCGCGAGGGTGTGATGCGCCTGCCAGCTACGGTTGCTACAATGTGGTGCAGCCTTGGCGTCGCGTGCACGTCGGATGAGCGGTCTGACGGAACTCTCGATGTGGGCGAAGCGCGGATCAACTATACGGTAGCCGGTAGCGGCCCAGCGGTAGTGCTGATCCATGGCTGGGCGCTCAGCCTGCGCGAGTGGGACGATCAGATTGCCTCGCTGGCTCCCCACTTTCGCGTGGTGGCCTACGACCGGCGAGGGTACGGCAAGTCCACCGGGTTCGCTGATCCGTCGGCCGACCCGGGGGACCTGCAGACGCTGCTGGACACCCTGAAAATCCGGTCCGCCGTCCTGGTGGGGCATTCGGCCGGGGCGGATATCGCCACTCGCTTTGCCGCCGCAATTCCGAAGCGGGTGAATGGTCTGGTGCTGTACGGAGGAGCCCCGCCCGAAGGGTTTCCCATTCCGTCGAAGGGACCGGGGTTTGAGTTCGTCAAGACCTTCGCCCGGCAGCATGGCGTCGACTCGCTCTTCCGTTTGGTCGAGGGGTTGCCCCATTTCCGGCCCGGACCCAACCGGACTGCCGAAATGCAGGCGAGGCTGGACTCGATCCTTGCCGGGTATACCGGCCGGGACATCCTGCAGGATCATCCACAGTCCGGAGCGTTTCCGCCGGCTCGATTCGCTGCGGTGAGACAATGGCGCTTCCCGACGCTGTTCATCTCCGGTGCCGCTGAGGAACCCTACTGGCACCTGGCCTCAGATTCGCTGGTGCGATGGATGCCCAACGCGCGAAAGGTTGTCGTTCCGGGCGGAGGCCATGGCGTGCACTTTGACGAACCGGCTCGCTTCAATGCCGCGCTGCTCGCCTTCCTCCGCGAGATCCACTGAATTGGGGGTAAGACCGATCACGATGTCAGTTGAGTCAGAGTACGGCGAGTCGATTCTTCACGAATGGGCTGTGGTATCTATTCTGAGCCCAGACCGGGCTTTGCGGCGGCTACATCCATCCCAGTAACCCCAGACAGTTATTTTCACCTGATGTCACCAGCGGAACAGGTAGGGCGCTTACGCGAGCAGATCGAGCGCGCCAACCACGCCTACTACGTCCTCGACGCACCCGAGATCTCGGACGCTGAGTACGACCGGCTCTTCCGCGAGCTCCAGGCCCTCGAGGCCGAGCATCCCGAGCTGCAGAGCCCCGACAGCCCAACGCAGCGGGTCGGCTCCGTCACGCCCACAGCATTCGCCAAGCACACCCACCGCCGGCCGATGCTATCCCTCGCGAACGCGTTCAGCGCCGAGGAGCTGGCCGCGTGGGAGGAGCGGAACGCTCGGCTCGCGCCCGAGGTAAAGACCGCCGGCTACACCACCGAAATCAAGATCGACGGCGCCGCGGTGAGCCTGACGTACGAGAACGGCCGCCTCGTAGTAGGTGCGACCCGGGGCAATGGCGCAATAGGTGAGGACGTCACCCCTAACCTCCGCACAATCCATGACATACCGCTTTCACTTAAAGGCACGACTTACCCCCGCCTGATGGAGGTGCGGGGCGAGGTGTACATGCCCTACGCCGGCTTCAAACGGGTGAACGCCGAGCGCGAAAAACTGGGCGAGCCGGCTTTCGCCAACCCGCGGAACGCCGCCGCCGGCGGGCTCCGCCAGCTCGACCCTGCCCTCACCCGCAAACGCCGGCTCCGGATGTTCGTGTTCGCGGTCGAAGCAATCGAAGGAAAGCTGCCGGCCGCAACCCACTCCGAAGAGCTGGAGTTGCTCTCGCAATGGGGCTTCCACGTGGAGCCGAATCACAAGCGGTTCGACACGCTGGAGGAAGTGCAGGCCGAGATCGACGACTACGAAGCGCTGATCCCCAGGCTC
>DASPKB010000390.1:0-4109 GCA_035628315.1 Gemmatimonadales bacterium
GCCCCGCCAGAGTCTCGGCGGGATTTTTGTTGTCTCCATCTGGAGCGTGCCATGCGCATTGCCATTCAAGGCTCCCACGGATCGTTCAGCGAAGCCGCCGCCCGGCGGCGCTGGCCTGAGCTGGAAGCCCTGCCCTGCCGCGAGGTCAAGGACGTGGTGGCGGCGGTCAGGCAGGGCCGAGCCGACGCCGGCTGCCTTCCCATAGAGAACTCGCTGATCGGATCGGTCACCACCACCTACGATCTGCTGCACGAGGCTTTCGGGGACGGCACCCTCCAGCTGACCCACGAAATTCTCCATCCAGTCCACCACACCATCATGGCCATACCGGGCGCCTCGCTTTCCGGCATCAAGCGAGTGCTTTCCCACCCGGTTGCCCTGGGGCAGTGCCGGGTCTGGTTGTCGGAGCACCTGCCGGATGCGGAACTGGTGAGCGCCTGGGACACCGCCGGCAGCGCCGAGATCGTGGCACAGGAGCAGAACCCCGCCCTTGCCGCGGTAGCCGCGCGACCAGCGGCTGACGCCCACGGTTTGGTACCGCTGGCAGAACGGATCGAGGACGATCCGACGAATCAGACCCGGTTTCTGACCTTCACCCGAGCAGACTCGGCCTACAGCCGCCTGTCGGCGGACGCAGGCCGTTACAAGACCTCGCTGATTGTCCTGGTGGATCACAAGCCGGGGATGCTGGCGCTCACCCTGCAGGCGTTCGGCGCGCGCGGTGTCAACCTGATGGCGCTCCAGTCTCGTCCCGAACGTTCATCCCCATGGACCTACCGGTTCTACGTGGACGTGGAGGGCTCCGCCAGCGATCCGCGAGTGTCCGAAGCGTTGGAAGAAATCGAGGCTCTGGCAACCAAGCTGATCGTGCTCGGCAGTTACGAGGCGTGGGCCGAAGGGTCCCGTCTCTCCGCACCGGTTCCGCCGCCGGCGCATCGGGTGGAGAAGCCGTCGATACCGCTGGTGGACCGTCGCCGTCAGCCGGAGGGGAGCCGAGTCGAGGTGCGGCACCTGAGCTTCGGAGGCGAATCGCCGGTTCTGATCGCCGGGCCGTGCTCGGTAGAGAACGAGGCGATGATCCTCGAGACGGCCGACGCGGTGGCGCGCGCCGGAGGCGACATGCTCCGAGGCGGCGCCTACAAGCCGCGTACCTCGCCCTACGACTTTCAAGGCCTCGGCGTCAAAGGGCTGCGCTATCTGGCCGACGCTCGGGACCGAACCGGACTGCCGGTTGTCACCGAGGTGCTGAGCTGGGAAGAGGTGCCGGTAGTCGCCCATTTCGCCGACATGCTCCAGATCGGCGCCCGCAACATGCAGAACTTCAGCCTGCTCCGCGCGGCGAGCCGAAGCGGCAAGCCCATCCTCCTGAAGCGGGGCGCCGGCGCCACCATCGAGGAGTGGCTGATGGCGGCGGAGTACGTCCTGGCCGAAGGAAATCCCAACGTGGTCCTCTGCGAGCGCGGCATCAGGACGTTCGAGCGCGCGACCCGGCACACGCTCGACCTCAATGCCGTTGCCCTGATTCGAGAGCGCACCCATCTGCCGGTGATCGTGGATCCGAGCCATGCGGCGGGAGTGCGCTCGCTGGTGACGCCGCTCAGCATGGGCTCCCTTGCGGCGGGAGCCTGCGGACTCATTGTGGAAGTCCATCCCGCCCCGGCGCACGCCATGAGCGACGGCGCCCAGAGCCTCGACTTCGCGATGTTCGAGGAGCTAGCCCGACAGGTTCATCCGGAGCCGGAGGTACGACGGAATGTGAGGTACGCAGGTACGTGAGGTACGGTGGAAATGCATAAGCGGTAGGCTGTCAGCGGAGTAGTGGAGTTCAAAGAACTCCGACACCGCTCACAGCTTACCGCTTACGTTGGTTTGACTGCGACTACCGCTGGCCTTTTAGGGGACCGTGGTTCCCCGTGTGCCCCGGCGGCCCGTAAACATCCGATAGAGAAGCAGGAGAAGCAGGGCGCCGATGACGGAGGCAATGATCCCGGGGCCTTCACCCGGATCAGCGTACCAGCCGAGTGCCCGCCCCAGGAAACCAGCCAGCAGGGCGCCCGCCACGCCGATCAGCATCGTCACGATGATACCGCCCGGATCCTTGCCAGGCATGATGAGCTTGGCAATCGCGCCAACAACCAATCCGATGATCAAGGTCCACAGGAATCCCATAGTCCCCTCCAAGGTGGACCGAAGATATAAGATCTTACGGTTGCGGCATCTGTGAGCGGGCGCACAAGGAGCGGCCCAGCCGGTTCAGCCCTCCGCCCGGGCGCCAATCCGCCCGTTTATGCTCTCGCGCTTGCCGTTCCTGAGCACGTCCAACTTGAACCCCTCTCCCCGCTCGTAACTCCGCATAATCCTAAGCAGATGCGAGGGACTGGCCGGCTTCCGTCCGTCGATGGCCAGGACTACGTCGCCGCCCTTGAGGCCCAGCTCGGAATCCTTGGGGACGCTGATGACGAGGATGCCCTCGGTCGCTCCGAAATATCGGCCCAAGTCGGGGTTTAAAGGGGCTAGCTCCAGCTCGGCCAAGGGGGAGCCGAACAGGAAAGACGCAGGCCCAGGACCGATGTCTTCCGGAAACTCGCCTTCCATAAGCGCCATGCGCCGGGGGCCATCCGGCCGTAGATACCGGAACCCAAGGCCTCGCCCCGGAGGCCCGGCCCGGAACAGGATGTCGGGATCTTCGGCGGTGATCACGGAGACGGTCTTCCGCTCCTTGCCCCGCCGGAACTCGACCGGAACGGTGTCGTCGGGCTGGAGCCGGGCGGCAAGCTCGATCAGTCGGAGCCCGGGGGCTGATTCGCGGTCCTGCCGCGACTCCGCCTGCCCCCCGGCCAGCACCGATTTCCCATCCACCTTGGTGATAATGTCGCCCGACTGAATGCCCGCCTTGGCAGCCGGCCCATTCGGGGTGACGGCGTCCACGTACGCGCCGATCGAGTCGGTGCCCCGAGCCCGCAGGTTGACCTTGAGACCGAGCCGGGCCCGCCGGTTCATCACGAACTCAACCACCCGATCCGGACCCCGCTCGAGGCGCACCTCAAAGGGCTCGCGAGACGGCACATCCGCCCGCTCGGGCTCCTGGGCAAACCCTGCCTGTCCCGGCACCACGCCGGCCACTGCCAATACCGCAACCATCATGGAACGCCGAGACATGCTACCTCCTGGCTTCAGAGCCCCGCGTTACTCGCGCGGGTTACGTGTACGTCTACCAACGCGTCGAGCAGGCCCGCTCGCTCGCGCCAAAGTTTGAGCAGCTCCAGATCGCGGGCCTGCTGCTCCAGCAACTCGGTTGCCTCCAACTCACGATCCACCCGGGCAATCCGGTCCTCCAGCTCCTGCGCCATGCCGGCGGTACGGCCGTCGAGTATCCGGGCGTCCGGGTCGAGCGCGCTGAGCGCGTCTTCCAGCGTCCTGGACCGCTCCATCGCCCGGCTGATCTCCGCCGGCGGCACCCAAAGCGAATCAACCAGCACAGCCGGGTTGTCCCGGGCCAGAGGATCGGTAGCCAGCAGGAGTGCGATCGACGCCGCGGCAGCGAGACCGATCAGCCCGCCTACCCTGCGGCGGCGGCGCGAACGTTCGGCGCGGTACTTGGCTATGGTCTGGGGAAATCGGTCCCGGGCGGGACGCAGGGTCGGGAGGGCTTTGAGCCGGGCCACCCGCTGGTGTAGCCGGTCCAGCTCGGCCTGGCATACCTCGCATTCATTGAGATGCGCGCGAGCGGCCGCAGAGCCGGGTTCGGCACCAGGCTCGCGGAGGCTGAGAAGCGCGTCCATGGAGAGGTGGCTCATGAGCCGACCTCCTCTCCCAGCCAGCCGCGGAGCCGGGCGTGGGCCCGGGCCAGCTGCGACTTGGAGAAGCTCGCGGTCTTGCCCATCATCGAAGCAATTTCCTCGTGCGTATACCCTTCCACATCGTGGAGCCAGACGACTGCGCGGCTGGTCTCCGACAGTCGCTCCAGCGCAGCCTCCAGATCCATTCTCAGGTGACTGTCTTCCTGCCGCTTGCCGGTAACCTGGTCGTGGAGCTCGTCGGTCTCGCGGTACTTGTTCCGGCGGATCCGCATGAGAGCCTTGCTGGCGGCGATGGTGCGGACCCAGCCC
>DASPKB010000391.1:0-2301 GCA_035628315.1 Gemmatimonadales bacterium
AAACAGAATGCTGCCCTGTACCGCGGGGAGGTCACGCTTGTCTATCGCGGTGAGGACATACCGGCCTACGCCGGGCCAGGAAAAAATTGTTTCAGTCAAGATAGAGCCCGTCAGATAACTCCCGAAGTCGAGGCCCAGTACCGTGACTACTGGCAGAAGCGCGTTGCGAAAGCCATGGGCCAGCACCACCCGCGTTTCTCTCAGGCCCTTGGCACGCGCCGTGCGAACGAAGTCGCTCTGGAGAACTTCCTGCATGGCGGCGCGCGTCATCCGCGACAGAAATGCAACCGAGCGCATCCCCAGTGTCAGGGCCGGCAGCACCAGGTAGGCAAGGCCGCCAGAGCCGGACGGTGGCAGCCATCTCATGGTCACTGCAAAGACCAGGATAAGAATCAGACCTACCCAGTACACCGGGAACGAAACGCCTAGATACGCGCCGAATGCCGCTACTCTGTCTGCCCAGCTGCCCGGACGCCAGGCTCCGTAGATGCCGATGCTGATGCCAAGTATCGCGGCAAAGAGCATCGCAGCTCCCGCCAGACGGAGCGTTGAGGGAAAGCGTTGCAAGAGGTCCTGCAGAATCGGCCGGCGGGTTATGTAGCTGGTGCCCAGGTCGCCGCGAACAACGCCGCTGACATAGTGGGCGAACTGTTGGTGCAGCGGGTCGTCGAGCCGGAGCTCGGCTCGAAGCCGGGCGAGCGTTTCCGGATCGGCTCGTTCGCCAACCATGGCTTGCACCGGGTCGCCTGGAGCTACGTAGAGCAACAGAAAGGTGACTGCCAGAACGCCGAGCAGGGTAGGAATCAGCAACACGACCCGGTGAAGAAGAAATCGCCTCACTGGGCGCGCTTAACCTCGAGCCAGCGCTGGCCGGTGAAGACTAGCGGAAAGCGCCAACCCTGGACATCGCGCTGCGTGGCCCAGACGTCCACCGGGAACCAGAGGAAGATCCAGGGCGCCAGCTCGAAAACCCGGGCGTCGATGTTCCGGGCAAGGGAAACCTTCTCCGCCTCGTTTGTGGTCGCCCGGGCGCGGACGATCATTGAATCCAGCAACCTGTCGTCCAGGAATGCGTAATTGCCGCCGGGACCTTTGTTGCGAGAGTGGAAGAGCGGATAGTTGAAGTTTTCCGGGTCGGGGTAATCGGCCCACCAGTCGGTCAGGAACAGGTCGGCCTCACCATTGCGAACCGCGGCACGGGCGCTGGAGGCATCACGCTCAACGATTTCGGCACGAATACCCACCTCCGCCAGGCCTTGCTGAATCGATTGAGCCAGCCGGGCAAGCTCGGCACGTTGTGTTCGCCACAGACGGACGGCGAACCCGTTGGGATAACCCGCCTGAGCCAGCAGGCGCCGGGCTTCGGCAGGATCGTAGCGGTACGCTGCCCGGGTCGAATCGTAGCCCGTGATGCCGGGCGGCAATGCACCCGCGGCGCGAACTCCCCGGTTTGCCATGACCGTGGAGAGCAGCGTTGGCACGTCGACGGCGTGGTTGAGGGCACGCCGCACCCGGAGATCCTTGAGCGGCCCGCGGGTGGTGTTGATGGCTACGTACAGGGCTTTGAGGCCTGGCCTGCGCTGGAGCTGGTCGGCATGAGTTTGCTCCCAGCGGCGGGTCTCGCCTACGGGCACCTCCACCACGCTCAACTGGCCGGCCTCGAATTCAGCGGCCTGGGTGAGGGGCTCGGGTATGATCCGGATCCTGAGCGTGTCAGACTCGGGTGCTCCTCCCCAGTAGCGCTCGTTGCGCGCCAGCAGGATCGCATCGTCGTGTGCCCAGGAGACGAATTTCCAAGGACCGCTTCCCACCGGTCGCTGGTCGAACTCGCCCGGCACCGGCGTAGGCACAATCGCTGCCACCGGCATGGCCAGCAGCTTGGGGAATATGTTGAGCGGCTCCTCGAGGGTGAGCACCAGGGTCGAGTCATCTGCTACACTGATGCCGTCAACCGCCTTGTTCTGGCCCTCGGCATAGGCGCGCGCTCCTCGGATCGGGTACAGCGGCCAGCTCCGGCCACCGGTCACCCCGGGAGCCAGCGCCCTCAGCAGGGAAGCACGGACATCCATCGCCCTAATCGGACGGCCGTCGTGGAACGTAGCGTCGGTGCGGAGACGAAAGGTGTAGCGTCGGCCGCTCGGGTCGGTTTCCCAGGCCCGGGCAAGGCCGGGGACGATCTTCGCGTCAGGATCGAACTGAGTGAGATTGTCGAACAAAAGGGAAACGACTTCTCCTGTGGGCACGTCGGTGGAGAGTGCCGGATCCAGGGAGCGCGGGTCGTAGGTGAAGTAATAGTTGAGG
>DASPKB010000392.1:0-3892 GCA_035628315.1 Gemmatimonadales bacterium
TGCTGCTTCCATCCACTCCGTTGTAGAACAAACCATGGTAGATCAGGGATCCGGCCACGGGGAGCGGGTCGTCCGGCCTCTGGGCCTGAATGCGGTGGGTTCCGAGCATGCCCCCGAGGGCAAGCACAAGAGCCCATGGCGGTATCAAAGCGACCTGGGGTACAGCGCCGAGCTACCATCCATATCGCCGGTCTCCGCGTAGGTAAGAGGCGCCGCGTTAGGGTCCAGAATTTTCCCGTCCACGACCTTGCCCAGCACCAGCTCGTGGTCCCCCGCCCGGGTGCGGCCCATCAGCTCACACTCGAAATAGGCCAAAGAGTCTTCCAGAATGGGTGATCCCAGACGGCCCGGCCGGCAGCGGATCCCCGCCAGCTTGTCCTCGTCTCGTCCGGAGCGCGTTCCCAACCGACGAGCCAGCTCCAACTGGCCCTGTTTCAGCACGTTCACCGTAAAGCCACCGGTAGCATGCAGCAGCTCGTAGGAGGCATTGTCAGGATTGATGCTCACCGCCAGCATCAGCGGGTTAAACGAAGCCTGCATTATCCAGGCGGCGGTAAAGGCGTCGCGTTGCCGCCCATCGGTGACCCCCACCGCATACACTCCCAGCGTGAGCCGGCGAAACAAGGCGACGACCTCATTCCCGTCTTCCTTTTTGGCGCTCAATCGAGCCGCTCCGCGTTGAACTCGATAACGTTTCCATCGGGATCAGTGACGTAGATCTGTGGCCACGGCGTGAGATTGCGGGGCTTGTCGCGGTACCGGATCCCTCGCGTCTCGAGATGCTCCAGAGTCTGCCGGTAGCTTCGCACCCGGATACCGTAGTGTCCCTCGCGCGAATCGATGGTAGTAGTGCCCCGGAGCGTGCGGGTGCCGGGGTGCACCAGAAGATGGAGCTGCCGGTCTCCCAACTGGTACCACGCCCCGGGGAAGTCGAAGGGGGGGCGAGAGATTTCTTTGAGTCCCAGGAGTTCTCCATAGAACTGCCGGGCCCGTGCCAGATCGGTGACGGAGATGCTCACGTGATGCAAGGTCTCGACCTCAATCATGGCTTTGAAAGTCGACGAAGATCTGCTCCACCCTCGGGTTCAGCTGCTGCATCGCCTCGAGCGCCGAGCTGTAATCCCGGTCTCCGAGAACTCGGGCGTAGGCGGCCGACTGCTGCTTTGCAGGATCAGGTATGACGTAGAGCTTGATACCGGCCAGTGCGCTGTCGAGGGCGCCACCCTGCCAGTCGGTAATCACCCCGGCATAGTCCCATCCGAAGCCGGCCAGCGTAAAAGGTTTTCCGTTCAACTGCTCCAATTGCCGAAGCGTAGTGCCTAGCGAAATCCCGTGAGCCGCCTGCCAGACACTTCGGGTGCCTCGAAGGACGGCCCGCTCCGGGCGGCGAAAGTGCAGGGTGTCTCGCCAGATGATCTCGGCGCGCCGGATGCTGTCGCCGGGGAAGAGGACCGTGCCCGGAGTGGTCTCGCCTTCCCCCAGCTCGACTCGGACCCGGACGACACTATCGCCAAAGGTTCGCTGCAGATCGGCTTCGCTGGTCTCGGGATGGATGGGACCAAAGTGGTTTGGAGCAATCCTCCATCTCGAGGCTTTGAGATCGGTAGCCGCGGTTGCGGCAGGCCAGGAAGGCGAGGCGGCAGCATCGGCCGACCGGTGCTGGTCACGCTCGCAGGCAGCGAGCACTATTGTGCCGGCCAACCACCGGGCGCGCCTGGCTCGCCTCATGGAGCTCCTGGAGGAGCGGGGGACGGGGGAGTGCTTGTGAAAACAAGGGCACCCAGGAGAGGGCCGCAAGCTATGGTACCCGTCAGATGAGCGGCAGCTCTCCCGGCCGGCGAAGGCTGTTGCTGAGTGCTGACTAGCTCGGGCAGGTGCCGCGGTGGAGGCCTACGTCCGCATCGAACCTGAGCGTGTCGGTTGGGGGAGTGCCCAGCGTGAAATCGAGGTGCGGACCGGACAGGTCCAGCGAAACACCGTTCACACTCTGAAGCTGGAGATGAGCCTGCCCCGGAATGGCAAAGCCGGGTACGATCTCCAAGGCGTACCTGCCATCCCGAGTTGTGAGGATGGGGCCGATCCGGGCGTCGACCGGGCGGGCCTGTTCCGGCCGGTTTTGCTGGACCCGGAAAACGAGTGCGGCGCCTGGCACGGGGTAGCCGCAATCGGTGATCGTGCCCGCTACCGCCGCGGCTGCCGGAGCGCCGGCCGAGACTGCCAGACTTCCCTCTTCTACCACGCAGCCGAGCCCACTTATTGCTGGACCGGCGAGCAGCAGATGAGCTGTGACTCGCACGCGCCGCCTGGCTACGCGGGTTGATGCGTCCGCCACCACCGGGTGGCCTCCTCTTCGCTCCATGGCTCCAGCTCGATCTCTGCCAGCATCCGGTCCAGCTCCGCGGCGGTCTGCGGGCGGTTTTCCGGGTTTTTGGCCAGACAAGCCATCACGACTGCATCCAGCTCCGGCGCCACCTCCAGCTCGGTTCGTTGCGAGGGTGGTACCGGTGTTTCCTGAATGTGTTTGGCAATCATCTGCAGACCGCTGCTCGCCTCGAATAACAGCTGTCCGGTGAGCAGGAAGTAGGCAACGCAGCCCAGCGCGTAAATATCCGCCCGTCCATCGACGGCTTCGCCCAGGGCAAGCTCGGGTGCCATGTAGGCGGGGGTACCAGGCGTCAGGCCGGCGGCAGTAGCCATCGAATCCTCTCCCCCGGATGGCAGCACCGACTTGACCAGCCCAAAGTCGAGAACCTTCACGAAGTCATGGCGAAGACCCACTCGGCCCACATGCAGGTTGGCTGGTTTTATGTCCCGGTGGACGAGCCCGGAGGCATGCGCCTCCTCCAGGCTCTCGCAGACCTGGCGCAGAATGTGGACGACACGTTCCTGCGGGAGCGGTCCTTCCCGCCGCACCAGGGTCTCCAGATCCATTCCCTCCAGCAGCTCCATGACGAAATACAGGATTCCGTCCTCGGTCTCGCCAAAGTCGTACAGCTCGACAGTATGGGGGGAACGAAGCTGAGCCGCGGCCTCCGCCTCACGCCGGAATCGCGCAATCGCCAGGCCGGCGCTCTTCCGGTCCTGTGCCGCCAGCACCTCGGGGTGGATCAGCTTGATAGCGGCCGGACGGGCGAGCATCCGGTGAGAGGCCCGAAAGACTTCTCCCATACCGCCCCTGCCCAATGACTCGCCGAGGCGGTAGCTCCCCATTTCACGTTCTTTCGCCACCTGCTTGCCCAACCGGGTAACCACGCGCGATATCACGACCGCTACCCCGAGGAGAAGGTAGCTCGGGTAGTGCATGAGAAACGAGTTGCTCAGAGGACCATAGTGATGGATTCCCTGCAGCTGGGTGATGATCATGCCCAGCGGGTCCATCGAAGCAGCGAGGGTTCCCGCCAGAAGCAGCTTCCAGGGGGAGGCAGGGACGAGTGCTGCAAACATCAGAATTACGGGTCCGGTCCAGGTGATCATTGGCCTCGTGTCCGCCGGGGTGGCCCACGCGGGTTCCCAGTGAATCATGAGCCCGATCAAGGCGGCACAAACGATCATATAGACGAGCGACAGATTCATCACCGTACCGGGATCCCGTTTTCCGCTGCGCAGGTATGCATACAGTGCGAGCGATACCCCTACTCCGACCGCGCAGATAGTCTCGCTGGCCCCGAACTCCGCCCAGCGCGGATTCTCGGGGTTGGACATATAAAGGGCGACATGGGCCAGGGCTGGTCCGAGAATCCACAGGCCGGCGCCGACCAAAGACAGTATTTGGAGCCGTCCAGAGGCTTGACGCAGCAGATCCGGGGGGATCTGGCGCAGGTGTCCCGCCGCCGTCTTGAGCTCGGCTGGCGTATCGCGGGCCGGAAGGCCGATCAGCTTGGTCTCAGGCATA
>DASPKB010000393.1:0-3168 GCA_035628315.1 Gemmatimonadales bacterium
CGGCTCGAGGCACTGTTCGGCTCAGTCCAATCTCGGATCCCACGCTCGACCTCACCGCCGAGCTGGATGAGTTCCAGATCTCCCACTCCTCGTCGCTCCAGGCGGTGGCCTCGGGAGAGCTCCACCTGACCGGAACCGCCGCCGCGCCATCACTCACCGGGCAGCTCACGATGGGGAGAACCGACATCATCGTCGGGGGTGGCGAGGCAGCCGCCACGGTGGAGCAGGTCGAGCTCACACCGGAAGACCTCCGCCAGGTGGCCCGCCAATTCGGGCCTGCCGCACTGGCCCGGGCGGACGACAGTCCGGGATTAGTCGACCGCTTTCGTCTGGACCTGAACCTGAGGCTTCCTCGCCGCGTCTGGTTCCGCAAGAACACCAGCCCGAGGGCCGACCTCGAGCTGAGCGGGCGGGTCCGCCTTCGCCAGGAGCCGGGTCAGGAGATGGAGTTCTTCGGGCGGGTGGAGCCCGTCCCGGGCCGCGGTGGTCTGGACGTGTACGGACGGGAGTTTCGCCTGAGCGGTGGTGAGATCATTCTCGCCGGGCCAACCGATTCCCTAATGCTCGATGTCACCGCCCAGTATCAGGTGCCGACCCAGGGTGGCCCCGAGGACGAGGGCGTGCTCATCGAGGTCGCGGCCAAGGGACATCCCGACAGTATTTCGCTGGAGTTCAGCGGCGACCCCGAGATGAGCCGGGAAGACATGTTGTCGTACATCGTGACCGGCCGCCCTTCGTCGGACAATGTGCTGGGGCAGACAGCTGAAGGAGAGGGAGAGAGTGCCGGTGAGATGGGAGCGGCGGTGGCGCTGAGCGGCCTGACCCAGAGTCTGTCCACGGCAGCGGAAGAGGGGCTCGGTCTCGATGTCTTTCAGATCCGCCAGGAAGGATTGCACGGACTGACTCTCACGGCCGGACGCTATGTCGGATCGCGGGTGTTCCTGAGTATGCACCTGCCGATAGAGCTCGGCGGAGACGCCCAGCGAACGCCGGGCGAGAATCTGGGGCCCACCTTCGAGCTCGAGTGGGTGGCAGAGCGATGGCTCCGGGCCAACGTCCGGGGCGGCAACCTCCCGCCTCGATTTACTCTCAGGAGCCGATACGCGTACTGAACACCTGGTGTTCGGATTCGCGCTGCTGACGCTGCTCGCCGGTCCGGTTCGAGCTCAGGATGCGCTCACCCTGGTCGGTCAGGAGACCCAGGTAAAGTCCATCGAGTTCCGCTTCGAGGGAAAGCAGACTCTACTGGAGGAAGATCTGCGCCGGCGTATCGCGCTCACCGAGCGCGGCGGCATGGTGGGACTCCGCCGCTTCTTCAGCTTCCTGCCGTTCATATCGCCGGTCGGCGTTCATCCTTTCGATCCGCTCGAGCTCCAGCGTGACGTGGTGCGGCTGCGGAACCACTACGGGAGGTCGGGCTACCTCAAGGCGGAGGTTTCTTACGACGTCCGCTATGACGCCGGGTCCGATCTGGTGGAGGTGGCCTATGTCATCGACGAGGGACCGCCGCTGCTGACCCGCTCCATTCGATTCGTCGGCGAGAGCGGCAGCGTGAGGCTCCCACCCGCGCTCGAATCCGAATGGGATGAGTTCGTGCAGCGGATAGAGCGGGAGCCCCGGCGTATCGGGGAACCGGAGCGGCGGGAGCTGGCGGACAGCGCCACTCGGTGGTTCCGCGATCGGGGATATCCCTTTGCCACGGCGCAGCCCCGCGCAGTGGTGGATACAGCGTCCGACCGGGCGGACGTTACCGTGCTGGTTCGTCCCGGGCTCCGCGCCCGCATCAGGAGTCTGGCGGTGAGCGGTAATCGCGGGATTCCCGCTGAGCATGTCACCCGGCAGTTGCCGGTGCAGGAAGGCGACTGGTATGACGCGGGCGAGCTGGAGAAGGGCCGCCAGCAGCTGGTGCAGCTCGACCTCGTGCGGCTGGCGCTGCTGGAGGTGCCCCGGGATAGCGCGGACGACTCCAGTGTAGTCGTGCGGGTGAATGTGACCGAGAACCCTCCTCGCCTGGTGCGGGGAGAGGTGGGACTCGCCTCCGGCGGTGGCCTCGCCGGAGAGGCCAACTGGACCCATCGCAGCTTCCTCGGCGGACTCCGCACCTTCACGGTCAGCGGGTTGGCTCAGACCGGCGCGCTCTCGTTCGAGACGCCGGCACAGCAGCTCTATCGCGGTGCGTTGACGCTGTTCCAGCCCTATATGGGCGACCGACGTCTCTCGGCCGCGGTGGGGCCGTTCGCGGAATACCGGGACGATCTGAGAGACCGCTCGAGAGCCGTCGGCCTGGAGAGCTCGCTGGTGTACGCCGCGGGGCCACTCCGTTCTATCACGCTGGGGTACCTGCTCTCCCAGCGCAGGATCCTCGACTACGGTTTCGGGGAGGACCTCGACCCAATCGAGTATCTCCCGCTGCTGGGGCTGGCCCAGCCGGACGCCGCCGGCCGGATCGGCACAGACCGAAACCGGAGTGCCGTGAGTCTGCAGGGGAGCTACGGACGACTCGACCAGTTCGCCAATCCTCGCCGCGGCTACGTGCTCCGCCCCCGGATCGAGGTCAGCACGCCGGCGGGACTCAACACCAGTGAGTACCTGCTGCTCGATCTCGGTGCCACTGCGTTCGTGCCACTCACGCCGCGTATCGGGTTCACCCTCCGCCTGGGTGCCGGACGGATTTATCCCTTTGGAAAGAGCATTCGCGAAGTTGGCTCGGAGTCGCCCTACGTCTCGCTCCTTCGGCTCAGCGACGTGTTGTTCACCGCTGGAGGTACCCGCGATGTCCGGGGCTGGGGCAGCCACCTCGTGGGCCCCAAGCTACCGGCCGTGAGCCAGGAAACGCAGGATGGGCAGGTGCAGACCATCTCCGAGCGCTACGCTCCGGTCGGTGGGCTCGCCCGGCTGCTTGGCAGCGCCGAGGTGCAGCTTCCGCTTCCGGGCATGGGTGACAAGTGGCAGAGCTTCGTGTTCTTCGACAACGGCCGAGTCTGGAATCCGGACAGCCGGTTTGCCCTGAATTCCGGTGAGTTGGATCAGGACGACTACTTCTCGGCGGTAGGCACGGGCATCGGTTACGAGACGGTGGTTGGAGCCATTCAGTTCGCGGTGGGGTACAAGCTGAATCCTTCGGCCCTGGATCTCCGCTCGCCCCAGGGTGTGCTCCAGGCGCTGACC
>DASPKB010000394.1:0-4897 GCA_035628315.1 Gemmatimonadales bacterium
GCTCTTGCAAGCGGCGTGGTTGGAGGTGCGGGCCGCCGCCCCCGCTTTGTTCCCGGTGGTGGTCGGCTAACCTTATACAGATCCGCGACGTATCCCTCGGATTGCACCGGTCTTCTCCCCAGGCTCGTGTCGAGGTGCGGCAGCACCAATGTCGTTGCGGTTGAACTGTGTCAGCTATTCTGCGTGAGCGGAGGCAGATATGAAGCAGCGATGGGGTCTGATCGGGATGGTCGCGGTGATCTCGTTCCTGAGCGGCGGCTGGCTGCTCCAGCGGGGCGTGGCAAGCGACGGGAATGTCTATCAGCAGGCCCGCCTGTTTGACGACGTTCTGGGACATGTCAACAGTTACTATGTCGACTCGATCGGCGAGACCGATCTCTACCAGAAGGCCACCCGGGGAATGCTCGAGCAGCTCAAGGATCCCTATTCGGTGCTGCTCACCGGCGATGACTACCGCGCACTGACCGAACAGACCTCCGGTAACTATGCAGGGCTCGGGATTCAGATCGATGTTCGGGACGGATGGATCACGGTTGTAGCGCCACTGCCCGAGACCCCGGCGGAGCGAGCCGGCATAGAAACCGGGGACCAGATCGTGGAGGTCGACGGGAAGTCCACCGAAGGCTGGAAGAACGATCAGGCGGTGAAGGCTCTCCGGGGCGAGGCAGGATCGAAGGTGGGAATTACCATCCGGCGCGCCGGGATTCCCGAGCCGATCAAGTATCGCCTGACCCGGGCGCAGATCCATATGCGGTCCGTGCCTCCTGGTACGATGTTCGATGCGGGAGTCGGTTACATATCACTCAACCCGGTCAGTGAAACGTCCGCTGAGGAGCTCCGGCAGGAAATCACCGCCATGAAGGGCAAAGGAATGAAGTCGCTCATCATGGATCTGCGGGGCAATCCGGGAGGACTTCTCGACCAGGGCGTGAAAGTAGCAGACCTGTTCCTCGACTCGCGCCAGGAGATCGTCTCCACCCGCGGCCGGGCTCGGGGATCGACCAAGGAATTCTTCGACGAAGCCCGGCAGGTCTGGCCTGACCTCCCAATCGTGGTGCTGGTCAATGATGGAACTGCCAGTGCCGCGGAGATCATCGCCGGCGCGTTGCAGGACCACGACCGAGCTGTCGTCGTGGGTGCGCCGACTTTCGGCAAGGGATTGGTGCAGACGTTGTTTCCGCTGGGCGAAGGAGTAGCCCTGAAGCTCACGACGGCCCGCTGGTTTACGCCGAGCGGCCGGACCATCCAGCGCATCGCCAAGGATGAGGAAGAGCAGGCTACTCAGGCGGCCATGGCCGCTCTGGAGGATACTGTACTGGGTGCTCCCGACAAGGAGTCGACCGACTCCGCTCTAAAGGAGCGGCCGATCTTCCGTACCAACGCCGGCCGGATAGTACGCGGCGGTGGCGGCATTGTGCCTGATCTGGTCATCCGGCTCGATACCCTGACTGCCTCCGAGCGCGAGTTCGCCAAGGCGCTGGGAACGAACCTGCCGCAGTATCGGGATGCGCTTACCTCCATTGCGCTCGACGCGAAGAAGACCCACGGAGTCAAATCCGAGTCATTCAAGGTTACACCTGAGATGCGTCAGCAGGTGTTCAACCGGCTGCGCGCGAAAAAGGTCGACATCAGCCCCAGCGTCTTCCAGGGAGCGGGCTCGCTGATCGATGAGCAGCTGGGCTACGAAATTGCGCGTTACGTGTTTGGCCGCCCGGCCGAGTTCCGCCGTCGTGCGGCGAACGACCCGCAGATGCAAACGGCCATGGGACTGCTGCGGAAGGCGCACACGCCGAAGGAGCTGCTGAGTCTGGCCGCGAGCAACACAGGACCAACGGCCCAGAACTAGGAAACCACCCGGTCCGAAGCTGCTGCCCGAGCCCGGTCGGCCTGCTGGCCGGCCGGGCTCGCGTATTCCTCGGATCGCCGGAAGGAGCTGAAGTTTGTCGCAGCCACGTATAACGATCATCGGGGCCGGCAGAATGGGGCAGGGCCTTGGCCTGGCGCTCAAGCGCCGCGGCTACAAGGTGGTGCTTGTCAACCGCGGCCCGCGCGAGGTGATCCCGCCTCTCATCCTTCATCAGGGAAGCCTCTCGGAAGCCACGTCCGGCGCAGAGCTGGTGCTCATAGCCACGCCCGACGATGCAATCACCGAAGTAGCGCGGCAGCTGGCGAGCGAGCGCGCGGTCTCGCGCGATCAGGTGGTGCTGCACCTGTCCGGGCTGCTCGACCGCACCGCGTTGCTCCCGTTGGAGGAAACCGGAGCCGGATGCGGATCCTTTCATCCGGTACAGTCGGTGGCCGAGCCGGGCACGGCAGCTGAACGGCTGAAGGGCGCCTACGTCGGTATCGAGGGAGATGAGCGGGCACTGGTGGCGGCAGAGCGCCTGGCGAACACACTGCGCATGCTGCCGGTCAGGATTCCGGCAGAGGCCAAACCAGCATATCACGCGGGAGCTGCGTTCGTAGCGAACTACACCGTAGCGCTGGTCGGCGTCGCCGAGCGACTGGCGCGCTCCGCTGGTGTAGCTCCTGATGTGGCCGCGCGGCTCTACCTGCCACTGCTGGGCGGGGCCGTCGCCAATCTCACCTCGTTAGGTCCCGCGGCGGCGCTTACAGGGGCGGTACGGCGGGGCGATGTGCAGACCATTCAGTCGCACCTGGACGCGCTCGGACCCGAAGATCGCGAGCTGTACCGCATGGTAGGCCGCGCGGCGGTGCTGCTCGCTCGTGAGGCCGGACTCAGCGAGCGGGCGGCTGACAGGGTGGATGCCGTGTTGGACGGAGGTAGTGCGGAAAGCAGCGGTGCGGCTACTGATCTACAATCCGCGCGCCAGCCGGAACCTTGAACGCGAAGGTGCGCTCCGGCAGCTGTTGGTTGATGCGAATCCGCTTGAGGCTGAGCGTGCGGACGGCGCCCGACTGCTCGTGGATCTCGAGCCGGCGGGGCAGGGCGTTCTCCCGATCGATCCAGACCACAGCTTTCGTGAAGGGAAGATCGGGAACAGCCGGAACCAGCTGAATAACATCGGTGATGCGTCCGTCGATCCGTTCGGATTTGAGATAGGAAGGACGATAGCGCTCGTTCGGACGGTCCAGCAGCCAGGCCAGCAGGTTGTACCCGTACACCGGTCCACCGCTAGGGACCGCCATGCGTACCACCTGATCCGGCACCGTGCTCGGAGTGTATACCCAGACGTGCCGTCCATCTATCACGATCGCCTCGCCCGGTGGATCGCTGAACCGCATCGCCAGCTTGGACGGGCCCGCCTGCATCAGAGTGCCCTTGCTTTCGGCACTGTCGATCATCGGATTATCGATTACCTGCACGAAGTCGGCCTGCATGCTGCTGAGCGAGCGGTAGACCTGCGCAGCCCGGCCAATGATGGCCCGAGCATCCTGCGCCGAGGCAGGCACCGCTCCTAACAGCCAGAGCACCAGCAATCCAGCTGTCTTCATACCCGGATCCCCGCCGGCTCGGCTACCCGCCGGCCAATTGCCTCGGCGATCAGCCGCACTTCCCTCATCAATCGGTCGAACTGCTCCGGGTACAGACTCTGGGCCCCATCGGACAGAGCCCGATCCGGCGTTGGATGCACCTCGACCAGCAGTCCGTCGGCGCCAGCGGCGACCGCGGCCTTGGCCATCGGCATCACCATATCGCGATGGCCGGTCCCGTGGCTGGGATCGGCTATGATCGGGAGGTGGGACAGCCCGTGGACCACAGGAATGGCGCTGAGATCGAGCAGGTTCCGGGTGGCCGGATCGAAGCCACGGACCCCGCGCTCGCACAAGATGACATTGGGATTCCCTTCGGCGAGGATGTATTCCGCCGAGAGGAGCAGCTCCTGAATAGTGGCCGAGAGGCCACGCTTCAGCAGGATTGGCTTACCGGCGCGGCCAGCCTGCTTGAGCAGCGAGTAGTTCTGCATGTTCCGCGCGCCGATCTGAATGATGTCGGCAGTTTCGGTCACCGCGTCCAGACCCTCACCATCCATTGCTTCGGTGACGATGAGCAGCCCAGTCTCCTCCCGTGCGCGGGCCAGCAGCTTGAGCCCGGCCCGTCCCAGACCCTGAAACGAATACGGAGAGCTGCGCGGCTTGAACGCGCCGGCCCGAAGGACTGTCGCCCCGGCCTCGCGAACGGCGCGGGCGGCGTCCAGGATCTGCCGCTCGCTCTCGACCGAGCACGGCCCCGCCATGGCGACGACCTCTTCGCCTCCGATCGTGAGTCCGCCCGGGAGCCGAACGACTGTAGAATCGGCCTTCCATTCCCTGGAGACCTGCTTGTACGGCTTGGTGACATGGATGATTTCCTGCACACTGGGGAGGGCCGCCAGCCTCGAGGCGTCTACCCGGCCGTCATTGCCGACCAGTCCCACGGTGGTCCGCTGCTTCCCCGGCATCGGACGCGCCTGGTACCCCATCTCCTCGATGGTGGCCGCCACGCGCTGAATGTCCTCTTCCGGTGCGCCGTGGCGCATTACGATCAGCATTTGAGCAGGGACTCCGGTCGATAAAGGCCGTGAAAATCGAGGTCCAGAGTCTAATGATGCACGTGGTATGCCATCCAGGCGAGGGTCCTATCCAACCCGGACTCTAGACCGTGGTCTGCTCCCGCGCTCCCAGCTTGACCCCAACGATGGTGGACACTCCCGGCTCCTGCATGGTGACGCCATAGACAGCGTCGGCCGACTGCATCGTACGGGGGTTATGGGTGATGACGAGGAACTGGGTGCTCGGCTTGAATTCGTCGAGCAGGCGGGTAAAGCGGCCGACGTTGGCATCGTCCAGCGGTGCATCCACCTCATCCATGAGGCAGAAGGGGCTGGGTTTGGTGAGATAGATACTGAAGAGGAGGGACACTGCAACCAGGGTGCGCTCGCCGGATGACAACAGA
>DASPKB010000395.1:0-4163 GCA_035628315.1 Gemmatimonadales bacterium
TAACACGTCGCTCGTGTTCACGAACACCCGAGCCACGGCTGAGCTCTGGTTTCAGGCACTGCTGAGCGCCCGGCCTGATTGGGCGGGCGTAATCGCCTTGCACCACGGCTCGCTCGATCGAACGACGCGCGAGTGGGTAGAAGATGGTATTCGAGATGGCCGGCTGCGCTGTGTGGTGTGCACGTCAACGCTGGATCTGGGAGTGGACTTCACGCCCGTAGATCGAGTGCTTCAGGTCGGAAGCCCGAAGGCAGTCGGTCGGCTGATCCAGCGCGCGGGCCGGAGCGGCCATAGGCCGGGAGCGGTCAGCCGGCTCACCTGCGTCCCCACGAACGCGCTGGAACTGGTCGATGTGGCTGCCGCGCGCGACGCGCTCGCCTCGGGGTCGATCGAGTCCCGGCCACCGGTCGAGCGCCCGCTGGATCTTCTGGCTCAGCATGCCGTCACCATCGCGGTTGGCGGCGGCTTCCGTCCGGCCGACCTGCTCCAGGAAGTGCGAACCACACGGGCTTACCGTGACCTGACCGATGGTGAATGGGGCTGGGTCATGGACTTTATCACCCGGGGCGGATCCGCCCTGAGTGCCTATCCCGAGTACAACAAGGTTGTGGAGCGTGATGGTTGCTACGTTGCTCGCGACCGTATGGTGGCGATGCGGCACCGAATGTCCATCGGTACCATCGTGAGCGAATCGGCCATGACCGTGCGCTTCGTCCGCGGCAAGACCTTGGGGACGGTAGAAGAGAATTTCATCGCCCGGCTCCGGCCTGGGGATGTCTTCACCTTTGCCGGGCGAACTCTGAAATTCGTGCGCGTGCGCGACATGACCGCCTGGGTCCGGAGTGCGCAGGAAACCAGCTCAGTCGTCCCGCACTGGACCGGTGCGCGGCTGCCCCTCTCATCGGAGCTCGCCGCCTCAGTCAGAGGCAAACTGGATGAGGCAAGACGCGGCATCTACGATGGACCGGAAATGGAAGCGGTCCGGCCGATCCTGGAGCTTCAGGCACGCTGGTCCTGCGTGCCGGCGGTGGACGAGTTGCTCATCGAGCGCGTCAAAACCCGTGAAGGGCACCATCTCTTTTTCTATCCGGTTGAGGGTCGCCTGGTTCACGAAGGTCTCGCGGCGCTCTGCGCCTATCGACTGGCGCAGCTCGGACCGATTACCTTCACCCTCGCCGCCAATGATTACGGGTTCGAGCTGCTCTCGCCCGAGCCTGCGCGCCTGGAGATGGCCATCGAGGCCGGACTGCTCTCGGCGGACCATCTCCTGCACGACATTCCCGCAAGCCTGAATGCGGCTGAGCTGGCCCGGCGGCAGTTTCGCGAGATAGCCAGGGTAGCAGGCCTGATCTTTCAGGGTTATCCCGGCGGCAGCAAAAGTGTGAAGCAGGTTCAGGCGTCCAGCGGGCTCTTGTACGACGTGTTTGCCCGCTACGATCCGGAGAACCTGCTGCTGTTTCAGGCCCATCGTGAGGTGCTGGAGAAGCAGCTGGAACAAAGCCGCCTGGGGCGCACACTCGAACGGATTGGAGCGGGCCGGATCAGCATCAAAGATGTGGAGCGGCCAACGCCGCTTGCGTTTGCATTGCTGGTCGACCGGGCCCGGGAGCAGGTCAGCTCGGAGAAGTTCGTGGACCGGGTGCGCAGAATGGTCGCGCCGCTCGAGCGCGCGGCTGGATCGGGGGGCGCCCGCTTCGCTCGGGGTCGAGGTAGAGGCTTCCGATGACTGACGTGATGCTGACGATTGCCGGAGAAGAGCTGTACCTCCTGTCGGAGCGTGCGCTCTGGTGGCCCAACGCGAGCACGCTGGTAGTGGCCGATCTCCATTGGGGCAAGGCTTCGACTTTCCGGGCGGCCGGCATCCCCATCCCCATTGGAACTACCAGTGATGATCTGGCCCGGCTGGACTCAGCACTTACCCGGACCAATGCGCGCCGCATGGTGGTGCTGGGCGATCTGTTCCACGCGCGGGCCGGACGAATCGCCTCCCACACGCTGGCCGAGCTGCGGCGCTGGCGGAGTTTGGCACCGCCGGTCGAGATCCTGCTGGTACGCGGCAACCACGACCGCCATGCTGGTGACCCCCCCAATGATCTCCGGATCAACTGCGTCAATGCTCCCGCCTTCGTGCCGCCATTTGTTTTCCGCCATGAGCCGGCCCGGCAGGGTGACGGCTATGGATTGGCGGGGCACGTCCATCCGGGCATCACGCTGATGGGACGTGGTCTGCAGCGAGAGACGCTGCCCTGCTTCGTCTTCGGGCAGACCGGTGCGGTAATCCCCGCATTCGGAAGTTTCACCGGGTTCGGCGCCGTAGAGCCGGGGCCGGGGGATCGGGCTTTCGTGGTTGTAGAGGGTGAGGTGCTGGAGGTGAGTCTACCAGTTGACCTGGGGCCGAATGCCTATCCGCCCCCACTTCATGAGATCTCGCCGAAAACACCGGTCTGAACCATGCGTCCGGATCAACGCGTTCAGATCTTTCGGGAGCTGCATGCGGGTGGCTGCTTCGTCATCCCGAATCCCTGGGATGTCGGTAGCGCTCGCCTGCTGGCACAGCTGAACTTCCCCGCCCTTGCCACGACCAGCTCCGGGTTTGCCTGGACCACCGGGCGGCGGGACAATCACGTAACCCTGAAAGAGTCGTTGGCGCACTTTCGGACGATCGCTGCCAGCGTAGAGGTCCCGGTCAACGGCGACTTCGAGGGCGGTTTTGCTATAAAGCCCGACCAGGTGGAAATCAACGTCAGAGAGGCAGCTTCTACCGGTGTCGCAGGCCTTTCGATCGAGGACTCCACCGGCGACCCCTCTAAACCTCTTTTCGACTTCGAGCTCGCAGTCGACCGGATCAGAGCCGCCCGCCAGGCCCTCGACAATAGCGGGGCCGGGGTCCTCCTGACCGGCCGCTCCGAGGGATTCATCGTGGGGCGGCCCGACCTTCGCGAAACCATTCGGCGGCTCACGGCCTACGCCGAAGCCGGTGCTGATTGTCTCTATGCCCCAGGCATCCGGAGTCGAGAGGAGATCACGGCAGTGGTAACGGCAGTGTCGCCCAAGCCGGTCAACGTCCTGGTTGGCGGCGATTTTACCACGGTAGCGGAGTTGGCACAGCTCGGGGTCCGGAGGATCAGCGTCGGTGGAGCCCTGGCTCGAGCCGCCTGGACCGGTTTTCTGCAGGCGGCCAGGGAAATTGCTGAACGCGGAACCTTTGCCGCCCTGGGTCGGGCGATTCCTCATGCTGACATCGACGGTGCGTTCTAGCCTTGGAAGAGCCTTCCCGAACCGTTAGGCTTTCCGCATGACTCCTTACCCGACCGGAGATGGCGGGCTGGACGCAGACCTCCTCGCCCGCGTCCGCTCCGCCACGGACCTGCTGGAAGCGATTGTGGCCGACCGTGGCCTGCTCGCCCTGGTGCCGGCGGAGGACCGCCACCGTCTACTCAACGCTGCGGGTGAGGCCTACATCCCGGACACCAACGCCCGGCGGCGGATGGTCAAGGCCACGCTGCGCCAGCGCAAGGCTGCCAAGGTCAAACGGGAAGAGCAGGCGTTAGGGCGCACGGGAATTCGTACCTTGCGCAGGCAGACGCTCTTCACCACACCGAATGTGTTTCCGCCCTCGGGCTTCGTTCCCCACGACATGCACGACGACGCCGCGGACGAGCCGGCAGTGGACCCACGGCACTGCTACGTCTGCAAGCAATCGTTTGCCGGACTGCACCATTTTTACGATCAGCTCTGCCTCTCCTGTGCAGAGCTGAACTTTTATAAGCGAACCGAATTGGCCGACCTTCGCGGACGAGTGGCGCTGCTCACCGGAGGGCGGGTGAAGATCGGGTATCAGGCCGGTCTCAAGCTGCTGCGCTCGGGGGCCAATCTCATAGTCACCACCCGGTTTCCTCGCAACTCAGCTGCGCGGTACGCACGCGAGCCGGACTTCGTTGAGTGGAGGGACCGGCTGGAAGTATTTGGGCTCGATCTGCGCCATACTCCGAGCGTCGAGGCGTTCTGCTATCACCTGAACGCCACTCGCGACCGGCTGGACTTCATCGTGAACAATGCTTGCCAGACTGTGCGACGGCCTCCCGACTTCTACCGGCACATGATCAAGGCCGAAACGGCTTCGCTGGCCGATCTGGCCCCGGATGCTCGCCGCCTTTTGGAGG
>DASPKB010000396.1:0-9307 GCA_035628315.1 Gemmatimonadales bacterium
GCGTGCTGGCCTGACCCGCGACGGTGAACTTTGCGGCACCGCCCGCAGTAACGGCAATCGACTTGTCTATTCCGGGAAAAACGTTGCCGAACGACAGATCGTTGTTCTTGGTCACCGCGATCGGCTGCTGCACGGTGGCCGTCACTGTCGCGCTTGCGTTGTTCTGAGCTCGGGCCGCAGTCGCGGTGCAGAGGGACAAATGGGCAATGAGCACAAGCCGCACGGCGGAACGAGTCATGGGACAGTCCTCTGGTTCGGGTTTGCAGGACGACGCACGAAGCAAGGCGGGGGTGCCGAAGCCCCGTGTGCGAGTTTCGTGCCCGAGCCACTACCTGAGGACGAGCGGCCTGAATGCTTTTATGTGGAAACAGGGCAGGAGCTTAGGCTACCGGGTCGAGGGCTCCGGAAGGCCGTATACAGCGTATGGAAAGTGTCTCTGGGAGAACGCGGAAGTCACCGCAAGATCCGGCAACGGCATTACAGTCTCTCCGGCGGCCGCGGCCGCCCTGCGCCCGGCCCCCAGTCATCTCCCAGGAATCCATCCTCCGGCCGCTGATGCGTTCCCAGGTCTCGCACTTCCCGCTCGGCCTGCTCCAGCTCGTCGCGATCGATGCCGTCATCGGCATGCAGCCGGGGCCCGGGATAGCTCCGGTCCCGCCGCAGCCAGATGAGAAGCGCGATGAGAGCTGCAGAGGCAACGATTATGGTTCCAACGGGCTCGCTGATGATCGGCATTGACACCTCAATACGAATGTCATCCTGAGCTGCTCAGTGGTCTCTCAGCGATGCGAAGGGGCTGGGCTGGAAACTGCTCCACCCCGTCCGCCGTCACCCGGTGGGTGATCAGAGGCGTCAACCTGCCCTCCTCCCCGATCACGATCGCCTCCCGCAATGCCTTGAGCCCGATCGTAATTCCGTCCCGGTCGCGGGCAAACACTGATGCCAGCGGTTCGCCTGCATGCACCCTGTCGCCCGGTTTCGCTGGAATAACGAATCCTACCGAGTGGTCGATCGAGTCCTCCATGGTGCGCCGGCCGCCACCCAGCTCCAGAATGGCCCGGCCGATCCGCCTCGGCTCGATTCGCGCCACTACACCGTCGCGCGCCGCCTTGAAAACCTCCACCTCCCCGGCCTGAGGCAGGCGCTCGGGATCGTCCACCACTTTGGGGTCTCCGCCCTGCGCTTCGATCACCCGGCGCCACATGTCGAGTGCCCGTCCCGAGGTCACGCTCGCTTCCAGCTGGCGCTGCGCGTCGGCGGCATCGTTGGCGACGCCGGCCAGGAGCAGCATCTCCACGCCCAACGCATAGGTCACCGTCATAAGATCGGCCGGCCCTTCGCCTCGCAGGCCCTCGAGCGCTTCCTCTACTTCGAGCGTGTGCCCGCATGATCGGCCGAGCGGGCGGTCCATCGCTGTGAGGAGAGCCACAGTGGGACAGCCGTGCGCCCGGGCCAGTCCAATCATGGTCTGCGCCAGCTCGAGTGCCTGCGAAAGCTCGGGTAGAAAGGCCCCGCTTCCGGTCTTCACGTCGAGCACCAGCCCGTTCAACCCTTCCGCCAACTTCTTGGACATGATGCTGGCGGAGATGAGGGGAACGGATTCGACCGTTCCGGTGACGTCCCGGAGCGCGTAGAGCCGCTTGTCCGCCGGAGCGATCTCTGGTGTCTGCCCCAGCATTGCGCAACCAATCCGCTCGACCTGCTCCTGCGCTTCCTTAAGGCTCAGGTTGGTGCGGAAGCCAGGGATCGCTTCCAGCTTGTCGAGCGTGCCCCCGGTGTGACCCAGGCCCCGGCCCGACATCATGGGAACCGCCACGCCGCAGCTCGCCACCATCGGAGCCAGCAGGAGCGACACCTTGTCGCCGATGCCACCGGTGGAGTGCTTGTCGACCCTCGGGGGCGTCGAGCCGCCGAAGCTGAGCCGGTCACCCGAATCCAGCATGGCCTGTGTCAGCGCGGCCAACTCGCCGGGCGCGAGGCCGCGCCAGACCACCGCCATGAGCAGCGCCGACATTTGGTAGTCGGGAACCCGGCCGGCGGTGTAGTCCTCGATCAGCTCGCGCCATACCGCGGGCTCCAGGGAGCCGCCGTCTCGCTTGTGCTGAATGAGAGACGGAATCACCATTCGGGACATCCCTTGATCAGAGAATAGTCGTGAACCCTGCTGCTACCCTCGCCATCGTCTGCCTGCTCGCGCCGCTTCCAGCATTCGCCCAGGGGCCGGACGACCACGTCGCGCTCGGCGTCACCGCCGACGAAGCACACGACATCCGGACGGCGCTCCAGCATTATCAGGCGGCGCTCGACCAGGACTCTACGCATTACGAGGCCAATTGGCGCGGGGCGATGGTTCTGCTCACCCTGGGCGAGCAGATCCCGGGCAGCTCCAAGAATCCGGAGCGGGATTCCCTCTATGCTCTGGCCGAGCGGTACGCGAACCGCGCGGTCCGGTCAGACCCGGCCGGCGCCGACGGACACTTCGCGCTGGCCGCTGCGGTCGGGCGGGCCTCACAGAACTTGGGCAAGAAGGATCGAATCCGCCGGGCGGCCGTGATCCGGCGCGAGGCAATGCGAACGCTGGCCCTGAATCCCAGCCACGACGGGGCGTATCATATTCTGGGTCGGTGGAATGCCGAGATTATGCGGACCTCGGGCATCAGCCGCTTTTTCGCGAAGAATTTTCTGGGCGCGGGTGTGTTCAACCAGGCGTCGTGGGCCAAAGCGATCTATAACATGGAAAAGGCAGTCCAGCTGGATTCCGGCCGGATCTACCACCGCCTGGAGCTCGCCGAGATCTACGCCGATCAGAACCGCTTCAAGGATGCTCAGGCCCAGCTCCAGGCGATCGATGCGCTGCCCATCCGCGAAGTGATGGATTCCGTTTACAAGCGCGACGCCATTGCGCTCCGGCGAAAGCTGGCCAGGCGGTGACTAGTCTTCCAGGTCTTCTTGAGCTTCCTTCATTTCCCGGGCCCGCTCGCGAGCGCGCTGCCTGATTCTTTCCAGCTCGGCGCGGAGCCGTTTCTTCCGCCGCTGCAGCTCCTTCCGGGTCCGGCTCCCCGCCTCGTCCAGGCTGTCCAGCGCACCTTCTCGCAGGCTCCGCATCCGCCGCCGCAGCTGCCGGCTCGACTTCCCACCTCGGTCGGTAGCCAGGAACAACGCCACCCCTGCGCCAAGGAACGCGCCGAAGAGGAGCCCGGCCAGGAACCCGGCTCCGGTCTGGCCCGGGACCCGCCTTCCGATCTCGGTTTTGCTCTCGGACTGCAGCAGCTCGTCCTGCGTATTCATTGCGGCTCCATAAAGTTTGCGAACGCAGGAAACTACTCATTCGCGGGACAGGCGGACAGCCGGAGCTGGAACGGTTAAACGTTCCAGCCTTCCCTCATTCCCACGTTCCCTCGTTCCCCCGTTCCCCCGTTCCAACCTTTTCTCACCGCCACGTATCCAAGGTGCGAGGTATTCACCACGCACTTCTGGAGACTTATGCCCGGGTTATTACCGGTTCCGCTTGCGTTTGCCTTTGTAGCCAGCCTGCAGCAAGCCCCAGCTTCCCAGCTCGATTCGGTCGGTGCCAACCGGCACGCGGTAGCGCCGGAAATCCGGGCTGCCCGGATGCAGGCTACGATCGTGATTGATGGCAAGTTCGACGAGAGCTCCTGGGCCGCCGCCGAGCCGGTCAATCAATTCACTCAGACCGAACCGGCAGAGGGTCAGCCCGCAACCGAGCGCACCGAGGTACGAGTGCTCATCAGCAGCGACGCGCTCTACGTGGGGGCCAGGCTCTTCGACCGGGAGCCTGGCAAGATCCGGCGGGTGCTCGCCCGCCGCGACGACGCGGTCGAGGCCGACGAGTTCGACGTCTATCTGGACAGCTTCCACGACCACCTTAGCGGGGTGCGCTTTCGGGTGACTCCGGGGGGCGCCATGCTCGACGGCATCCTCGGCTCCTCGGCGCAGGGCAGTGAGGAAGACCTCTCCTGGGATCCGGTATGGGAGAGTGCTACCGCCATCGACTCGCTCGGCTGGACCGCGGAGATCCGGATTCCTCTCTCGCAGTTGCGCTACAACTCCACAACTGAGGGCACGTGGGGAATCCAGTTCTATCGTAAGATCCTGCGAAAAGGGGAGGAGGTCTGGTTCTCCTTTGTGCCCAAGAGTGAAGTCAGTGGGGTGAGTCGCTATGGCCATCTGGTTGGGCTGGGACCGCTGCAGGCGCAGCGGCGGCTCGAGCTCGCCCCCTACCTGCTCGCCCGCGGCTCCTTCGAGCCGGCTCCTGCGAGCGATCCATTTCGGAGCGGCAGCGATTATCACGGCTCCGCGGGGCTCGACCTGAAGTACGGCCTGACCAGCGATCTCACCCTGAATGCCACGGTGAACCCGGACTTCGGTCAGGTGGAGGTTGACCCGGCAGTGGTCAATCTGAGCGTCTTCGAGACCTTCTTCCCGGAGAAGCGTCCCTTCTTCGTGGAAGGAGCCGACGTGTTTCGCTTCGGCGGCATCCGCGCATCGAACAGCTTTGGGGTTCCAGACGTCTTTTTCAGTCGCCGGATCGGCCGCGAGCCGCAACGGAGCGTAGCAGGTGATGGGATCAATTTCCTGGATGCCCCCACGGAGACGTCTATCCGCGCCGCGGCAAAGCTGAGCGGCCGAACCCGGAGTGGATGGTCCGTCGGGCTGCTGGATGCGGTGACCAGCAGCGAGCAGGCGCGTTTTGTCGATGCATCGGGCAACCGGGTAACCACCCCGGTGGAGCCGCTCACGAACTACTTCGTCGGACGCGTGCGCAAGGATCTGCGGGGTGGCAACAGCACGGTGGGGATTATTGCCACGGCGGTCAATCGGGACCAGGAGCCCGAGCTCAGATCACTCCTTCGGAGCAGCGCGTATTCCGTTGGCTTGGACTTGACGAACTCCTGGGCCGACCGGACCTGGTCGCTGGATGGCTCGGTTGCGTTTGCCACGGTTCGCGGAGCTCCCGAGGCAATTGCCCGGACTCAGCGCGCCAGTGCCAGGTATTATCAGCGTCCCGACGCTACCAGCTTCGAGCTCGATCCAACCAGAACCTCGCTCAGCGGCCACTCCTGGCAACTCGCCCTGCGGAAGAACAGCGGCAGACATTGGCAGGGCGGGCTGGTTTATCAGGAAACCAGTCCCGGAATGGAGACCAATGACCTGGGCTTCCAGTCGCAGGCGTCGCAGCGGGGTATCTCGACCGCTCTGGAGTACTACCAGCGGCAGCCCGGGCGGGTGTTCCGGAACTACAGCATTTTTCCTTTCAGCAATCACCAGTGGAATTTTGACGGCGACCTGGTCTACAACTCATTCGGTCTGATCCTGAACGGGCAATTCTACAACTTCTGGGACATCGAGCTGCGGGGCGACTGGAGTCCGCCGGTGTACGACGATCGGCTCACTCGGGGAGGTCCGCTCGCCCGCCAGCCCCGGTTCAACGACGTGCGGATGACGGTGAATTCGGACACTCGTAAGACCACCCGGCTGACGGGGAATCTCATACAGTCGTGGACCTCGGCCGGTGAGCACAGGACCGAGGCGGACCTGACCCTGAGCGTGCGACCCTCGCCCGCGCTGAAGGTGAGCCTCGGACCGGCGCTGATCCTGAACAAGACGCTGTCACAGTATGTCGCCACAGTTGCAGATCCGGTGGCTACCAACACCTTCGGCTCCCGCTACGTGTTTGCCACCCTCCATCAGCGGGAGATCTCGATGATCACCCGGGTGGACTGGACCTTCACCCCCACGCTGAGCCTTCAGCTCTTCCTTCAACCGCTCATCTCGGCAGGGGACTTTACCGATCTCAAGGAGTTCCTGAGACCGGGGACCTATGACTTCGCGGTGTACGGGCAGAACAAGGGGACTGCCCTGGAGACGGCTGAGGGAACCCAGGTCGACCCCGGAGACGGTGGGGGAAGCTTCACGGTACCCCGGCAGAACTTCACCGTCCGCTCGCTCCGAGCCAACGCCATCCTGAGGTGGGAATGGCGGTCGGGCTCCACCTTCTTCCTGGTCTGGCAGCAAAACCGGGAGAACGACGAGACCTTCGGAAACCTCCGGCTGGGCCGGGACGTGGACGCGCTGTTTACCGGCGGGCGCTCCCGGAACGTCGTGGCAGTAAAGGCGAGCTACTGGTTGAGCTGGTAAAGGCGAGCCCAGGATTCACGTCTTGGCAGGGAAGTGACGATACTTGCAGGCAACTTCTCCTCAGGTTTATGGATGCCCAGCCTGCCGAAGGAAGGCGACTGCTACCGGGCCCGTGACACCACTACGGTCAGGCTCCTCGCGATGCACGGTGAAGCTGGTATGTCCTTCTCGGCAGCCGAGCTCCAGCGGGGTGAGGTGATCCAGATCGACGAAAATGTCGAGCCGGGTGCCGCCAGGGTATGGGTCCTTCCGGTTCGCTACGATGAGCTCGAGAGCGTTCTGGTCCCAGCCGGAGATCTCAGAATGCCGGCCTACGGCGGGTACATGCTGTTCATGGACCTGCAGCAGCTGGCCGCCGACTTCGAGCGGGTCCAGTAGGACCCCTGGCGTTCGGTAGACCTGCGAGCTTAGTTCCTGCCCCCCCAGTCAACAGTTGATGTCTCGCCCATGGAGGGCCGCCTGAGCGGACTATCCAAGGCCGCACGGCTTCCCGTCGGCACCGTCGCGTGCGCCACCGCGCTCTATGCCGTGCTGTATCTGGTTTGGGAGCAGAGCGGCTGGGGCAGCGAGGCGGTGCGCGCCATCATCGGCAACGTCGCCTTCATGCCGCTGAACCTGACGGTGATGACGCTGTTCACCCTCGCATCCAGGGAAGCGACCCTGGACCCGGCCGTGCGTCGCGCACTGCGTCTCCTTGCCCTCGGCGGTGCGATGGTGTTCACCGGCAATGCCATCTCCACCGGATACATCGTCACACTGCGCGACAGCCCGCCGGTCTCCTGGGCCGACCTGTTCTACCTGTCCGACTCGCTGCTCACCCTTGCCGCGCTGCTGTCGTTTCCTCTGGCCCGGCGCGCCCGGCTGGAACGGAGAAAGTTCCTGCTCGACGCCGCCATGGTGCTGGTGGGCGGTGGCGTGGCTATCTGGTATTTCTCGGTCCGGCCCACGGCCACGGCCGAGCACAGTAACCTGGTGGTCACTCTCCTCGCGTTCGCCTATCCACTGGCCGGCCTGCTGGTACTGCTCGGCGTCACCACGGTGGTGCTCCGCCGGCCCATCGACGGCAATCGCCGCGCCTTCCGCCTGCTGGTTACCGGTCTCTCCGTTGGCGTGGTGGCCGACCTCACGTTCAACCTGGTGCAGCTCGAGGCCGGCAGCCGGAGCGCGAGCTGGGCCGATGGCGTCTTCCTGATCTGCTACATCATGCTGATCTACGCCGGCGAGCTCTACTGGAGACGGCCGGTCGCTCGCCAGGCGGCAGCACCGGTGACGCTCACCCGGTATCAGCCCCTCAGTCCCCTGCCCTACCTCGCGGTCGGGAGCACCTACGTGCTGCTTCTGTACGTCGCGCTGCAGCCGTGGAGCGATCCAGTCAGCGGGCTCGCGATCGGCGCTCTGCTGGTGACAGGTCTGGTGGTGCTCCGGCAGTTACTCACCGTCCGGGAAAATCTGCGGCTCCTAGCGGAGCACTCGGCCCGGCAGAACGAAGCCCGCTTTCGCTCGCTGGTACAGCACTCATCCGATGTCATCATTGTCGCCCGGGCCGACGGCATGGTCCGCTTCGTCAGCCCTTCGGCCACCCGCGTGTTCGGCTACGATCCGGCGGAGATGCTCCGCCACTCGATTTCCGAGCTGCTGCACCCCGACGACCGCGAGCGGGCCGCGACGTTCTTCCGCAATGCGGCCGGGTCACCCGGCGTCTCCGGGCCGGTGGAGTGGCGATTCCGCCAGCCGGACGGCTCCTGGCTGCACGCCGAGATCCTGGCGACCAACCTGCTGCACGATCCGACGGTAAAAGGCGTGGTGCTCAACACCCGCGATGTCAGCGAGCGGCGACGGCTGGAGGAGCAGCTCACCCACCAGGCCTTTCACGATCCGCTCACCGGCCTGGCTAACCGGGCCTTGTTCCGCGATCGCGTGAGCCACGCACTGGCTCTGGCACAGCGCCGCGGAACCCCGGTCACGGTACTCTATCTCGACCTGGACGATTTCAAGAACGTGAACGACAGCCTGGGCCATGCAGAAGGCGACCGGCTCCTCATCGCTGCGGCTGAGCGATTCCTGGCTTGCGCCCGCACCGCGGACACGGTGGCGCGGCTGGGGGGTGACGAGTTTGCAATCCTGGTGGAAGGGACTGACGGCAATGAAGGACTGCCCGAGCGGCTGGCAGCGGCGATGTCACACCCGTTCAGTTTGAGCGGCAACCAGGTGCGGGTCACGGCCAGCATCGGCGTGGCGTCGGCCTCTGCGGGGGAAAGCGCCGATGATCTGCTGCGGAACGCCGACATGGCAATGTATGCGGCCAAGCGGCATGGTAAGGGGCACGCCGAGACTTACGAGTCACGGATGTACGCCGACATCCGGGAGCGGATCGATCTGGAGGCCGCGCTCCGCCTGGCCATCGAAGGCCAGGAGCTGACGCTCTTCTATCAGCCGATCGTCAACTTGAAGACCGGGGGCATCTACGGGGTGGAGGCGCTGCTCCGGTGGGACCACCCGCGCTTCGGGCGGCTGCTGCCCCAGCACTTCGTGCCGCTGGCGGAAGAGACCGGCCTGATAGTCCAGCTTGGCTCGTGGGTTCTGGACGAAGCCTGCCGGCAGCTCCAGGTGTGGCGAGCTTCGTATCCCGACCTCGAGCTCACCATGTCGGTCAACATATCGGGCCGCCAGCTCGAGGGCGCGGGCCTGGCGGACGCCTTGCGGCAGACCCTCGCGTCCTCAAGTGTGGAGCCATCGTCAGTGGTGCTGGAGATCACCGAGAGCGTGCTGATGCAGCAGACCGCTGCCGTGCTCGAGCGGCTCCAGCAGCTCAAGGCGCTCAACGTACGGCTCGCGATCGACGACTTCGGCACCGGCTACTCGTCGCTGAGCTACCTGCAGCGTTTTCCGATCGACATCCTCAAGATCGCCAAGCCGTTCGTGGAGGAGGTCGGGCAGGGCGCCGACCGCTCGGCTCTGGCGCGCGCTATCGTCGGCCTGGGTGACACGCTCAAGCTGCAGACCATCGCGGAAGGCATCGAGCGCGCGGAGCAGCGGGCAGCACTGCTTCAGTTGGGCTGCACCCTGGGGCAGGGTCACCACTTCTGGCCCGCCCTGTCACCGGCGGGTATAGAGGAGTTGCTGGCCGGCGACCGGTTCCCGCGGATCC
>DASPKB010000397.1:0-7609 GCA_035628315.1 Gemmatimonadales bacterium
GCTCGGATTCAGGAGGGCGTTGCCTCTCTTGGCGGGTACGCGGACATCTTCCTTCGTAACACGCTGGTCTCCGGGGTCATTCCCCAGATCTCCGTGGTGTTGGGCCCGTGTGCGGGAGGTGCGGTGTACAGCCCCGCGATCACCGATTTCATCTTCATGGTGCGCGGGGTGAGCTACATGTTCGTGACCGGCCCCAACGTGGTGAAGACGGTTACCCATGAGGAGGTAAGCTTCGACGAGCTGGGAGGTGCGGATACCCACGGCAGCACGTCTGGGGTGGCGCATTTTGTCCATGACTCTGAGGCCGAATGTCTCCAGGCCGTAAGGGAGCTGTTCGGCTATTTGCCTCTGAACAACCTGGACGAGCCGCCACTTCGCAGCACTGCGGACCCGGGTGACCGGAGGGATCAGGCCTTGATGGACATCATCCCGGACAGCGCCAACAAACCCTATGACATGCACGGCGTCATCGGCCGGGTCTTCGATGAAGGCGCGTTCCTGGAAGTGCAGCGAGGCTATGCGGATAATATCGTGGTCGGCTTCGCGCGCCTTGGAGGCACGCCTGTAGGAGTCGTAGCAAATCAGCCGGCCGTCCTCGCTGGAGTGCTCGACATCAACGGCTCCATCAAAGCAGCGAGGTTTATCCGTTTCTGTGACTGCTTCAACTTGCCGGTGGTCACATTCGTGGACGTGCCTGGTTTTCTCCCCGGTGTTGCGCAGGAGCACGGCGGCATCATCAAGCACGGCGCCAAGCTGCTGTATGCCTATTGCGAGGCGACCGTCCCCAAGCTGACTGTCATCACCCGGAAGGCGTATGGGGGGGCCTACGACGTGATGAGCTCCAAGCACATCCGGGGGGATGTGAACCTGGCCTGGCCTTCGGCCGAGATCGCGGTGATGGGACCCAAGGGAGCCGTCGAGATCCTATTTAAGGAAGAGATCGCCCGGGCCAAGGACCCCGCCGCGGCTACCGACCGGCTGATCGAGGACTACACCCGGAAGTTTGCCCACCCCTACGCTGCGGCGGCTCGAGGCTACATCGACGATGTGATCGACCCTCGCGATACCCGACCCCGACTGATCGAGGCGCTACAGACACTTCGCGGTAAGCGGGATCGAAACCCGCCCAAGAAGCACGGGAATATTCCGTTGTGACGGGCGGCCAGTGAGGGGCATAGTGTCAACCCGCGTGTGCACAACGTCCCCTACTAGCCAAGCGGTAACCCACGAGTCATTTTTGTCACACATGTTTCAGGCCAGTCTCTTGCGTAGATCCCAGAAGCATCCGGCGGCGCAGCAGCTACTCGGCGGAGCCGTAGCGGCAATCCTTGTCCTGGGCAACGGGCCGGTATCGCTGGGGGCTCAGGCTGCCATAGATCCCAACGTCGCACCCCGGGCAGCGGCCCTGGAACGTAGCGGCGAGCGCCGGATGGCGATCGACCTTCTTGGGCGTTATCTCGCGACCGCGCCGGATGACGGCCGGGCCTGGTTCCAGCTGGGCCGGTTTTATCTGCTCGATGCCCGCGATTGGCACCTTCAGGGACATCGCGGCGACCCCGACGGCCTTCTCTATCTCGATTTCGCGGCCACTGCGCTGGATCAGTCAGTTCGGCTGTCGGTCGATTCCGGAGTTGTCTTCCGCGGATTGGCTGAGCTGGAACGCTCGATCGTTTTTGTGGAGGACTCGGGGTGGAGCGTCGCCGGCCCGAACCGGATTCGTCCGGACCGGCCTGAGCTCCCGGCATTCATCCTGGAATTAGGCAGCAACCTGCTAAGCTCCTGCCCCGCGGGTGGGGTTCTGTTGCTCGGCAACGATCTCGAGGCGCTGTCGGTGTGGTATGACAGTCCCGGCCTCAGCGCCCGCGAGATCGTCCCCATCAGCCCCGACCGTTACGCCACCGATTCCGTGTATCGCCGGCGCATGGCCGAGGCCATGGGCATCGATCCGCGCCTGCCGGTCCGTACTGCGCTGGCTGAGGTGGCATCCCGCCGTCCGCTCTGTCTCACACCTGGGGCGGATAGCGCGGCGGCCCCCGCTATGGCCTGGACCCCCTTCCGGCTGAGCCGGGTCAGTCGAGCGGTGCCGGCAGGGCCCGAGGCACTGTCGGTCACCGAGTTGCTGGAGGCCACTCGCCAGGGTACGTCGGTGTGGGTCCGCGACGTGCGCAAGGTTTACGACGACGCCGCGCGGTTCAACACGCTCCTTTGCAGCACATTTCTGCCTGTCTTCGGAGACGCTCCGCCCGCAGCCTGCCGTCCCTGAGGCGGAAAAGCGAAAGGTTCCGCTCTTTCCGCTGCTACATCACCTTCCGCGCTCATGAAACGCGTTCTCATTGCCAATCGGGGCGAGATTGCGCTCCGCATCATCCGGGCCTGTCATGAGGAAGGACTCGAGGCCGTGGCGGTGTATTCCGCCCCCGACCGGGGAGCTGCCCACGTCCGCGCGGCCGACCAAGCGGTGGCGATCGGTCCCGCCGCTCCCTCCCAGAGCTACCTGTCCATCGAGCGCCTCCTCAACGCGGCCCGTGAGGCTGGTGCCGACGCCATCCACCCCGGGTATGGCTTTCTCGCAGAACGCGCTGCGTTTGCCGAAGCAGTGGAGCGGGAGGGCCTCGTGTTTATCGGCCCCCCCGCTTCCGCAATAAGAGCCATGGGCGACAAGACCGAAGCCCGCGAGCGGATGCAAGCAGCTGGAGTTCCCATCGTGCCCGGAGCCGCGTTGCCGGCGAACCTGCAGGATGCCCATGCCGCCGCCCGCGAGCTGGGGTACCCGGTCATGGTGAAGGCTGCAGCCGGAGGCGGAGGCAAGGGGATGCGGGTTGTGACCGGAGAGGGAAGTCTCCCGGGAGCCGTCGAATCGGCGCGTTCCGAAGCTTTGAAGGCTTTCGGCGACTCAACCGTGTATCTGGAGAAGTTCATCGAGCGTCCCCGCCACATCGAAATTCAGGTGCTCGCCGACAGCGAGCGCACCGTTCATCTCGGCGAGCGTGAGTGCTCGATCCAACGCCGACACCAGAAGCTGGTGGAGGAGTCGCCTTCGGTGGCTGTGACCCCTGAGCTGCGGGAGCGCATGGGTGCGGCGGCCGTAGCGGCCGCTCGGGCTGTGGATTATCGCAGCGCGGGAACCTGCGAGTTTCTCGTGGCTGCGGACGGCTCCTTCTACTTTCTGGAGATGAACACCCGGATACAGGTGGAGCACCCCGTCACCGAGCTGGTGTATGCGGTCGATTTGGTTCGAGAGCAGCTGCGAATTGCCGGTGGGCAGGCGATGCGAGTTCCTCGATCCGGTATCGCTCCTCGTGGCTGGGCGATCGAATGCCGCGTCACCAGTGAAGATCCGACCAACGGCTTTCTCCCTGCCAGTGGGCGTATCGAGTACCTCCGGCCTCCTGCCGGGCCGGGAGTTCGGTGGGACAGCGGAGTGGAGACGGGAGACGAGGTGTCGCTGCACTACGATTCCCTCCTCGCCAAGCTGATCGTGTGGGCGCCGGATCGGGATCAGGCGATCACCCGGATGTCCCATGCTCTGGGCGAACTGATCATAGCCGGCGTCGTCAACAACCAGGCCTTCCACCGCCGACTCATGCGCGATGACGCGTTTCGGCGGGGAGAGATCGACATTCAGTTTCTCGAGCGTCGCGGAGACCTGCTGGCTCCGGCTGGCGGTGAGGACGGCATCCGCAGTGTCGCCTTGGCGGCGGCCCTGGCCGAGGATGAGGCGAGGCACCGTCGCCGACCGGCACTGACCACAGATACGAACTCAGGGAGCACCTGGCTGCGGCAGTCACGGATCGAAGGTCTTAGGTGATCGAAGTTGAAATCCTGCGTCTGGCCCAGGGGGGAGACGGCGTTGGAAAGCTGCCGGACGGTCGGACCGTGTTTGTCCCCCGGACAGCGCCGCTAGACTTAGTCGAGATCACAGCGGTGCGGGAGCACAAGCGGTTTGCCCGAGCCCGGCTCCATCGCCTCCTAAAAGCCTCGTACCATCGGGTTGAGCCACGCTGCCCCCACTATGTGCGGGACGACTGCGGTGGCTGTCAGCTTCAGCATGTCGAGAACCAGGTCCAGCTTGCCGCGCGGGCAACTTTCGTTGGGGATGCTCTACGGCGCATAGCCAAACGCGATCTGCCGGACCCCACAGTGGTACCCGCAGAGCACACCTATGACTACCGCACGAAGCTCACGCTGCACGCTGACGGGGAGGGCCGCCGGATCGGTCTGCATCGTTACGATCGAGCCGGACAGATATTCGACTTGGACTGGTGCCACATCACGGTGCCAGCCCTGATGGATCTCTGGCAGGCTGTGCGCGCGTTACGCCGCCTGCTGCCGCCGCGGCTGGAGCAGGTGGTCCTTCGGCTGGATCGCTCAGGCCGGAGGCATCTGGTACTCCGGGTTGGAGAAGGTGAAGTGTGGTCGGGCGCCGGGCGTCTCGGGCGTGAGCTGGAGCAGCGTGGGGTGGATGTCACTATCTGGTACCAGCCGCCGTCCGGTGTGGCGCGCGCAGTCGCTGGTGCTGGCGAGGCATTCCCGGCCACTGTCTTCGAGCAGGTGCACCCCGAAATGGGTGATCGCGTGCGCGAGTTCGCGATCAGCCGGCTGGGAGACGTAGCCGGCAAAAAGGCGTGGGACCTGTATGCCGGCATCGGCGAAACCACAGCCCGGCTGCTGGATCGCGGCGCGCAGGTAGAGAGCGTGGAGCTCGACCGGCAGGCCGTCGCCGAGGCCGAACGGCGTGGTCCCGCTGCTCGACGGCACACCGGCCGGGTCGAAGACGTGCTGCCGGAGCTCAAAGCGCCCGATCTGGTCATTACTAACCCACCACGAACTGGAATGGATGACCGTGTAACCGCCGAGCTCGAGCGTGTGCGACCGGAGCGGCTGGTCTACATCTCGTGCGATCCTGCCACCTTAGCCCGGGATCTCCAGAGGCTGGTGAGCTTCCGCCTGGCAGAGGTCCAGGCCTTCGATTTGTTCCCGCAGACAGCCCATGTGGAGACTGTTGCAGTCCTGGAGCCGCAATGAAATATCTGGTGCAGGTGGATGGCCAAAACCTCGAGGTGGAAGTCGACGGCGAGAGTGTTACGGTCTCGGGCCAGACTTACCACGCCACACTCGGCGCGGTTCCAGGGACACCGCTGCGGCAGCTCATGGTGGATGGTAAACCCGTCATCTTCACGCTCGAAGCGCTGGGGCGAGGACGCTGGGCTCTGACGCAAGGTGGTAACCGCCGGGAAGTGGAGGTGCTGGATGAGCGCACTCATCACATCAGGAGCCTGACCGGGTCAGGCAACCTGCGGAAGACACTGGATGTGCTCAAGGCGCCGATGCCGGGCCTGGTGGTACGAATTCCGGTGAAGGCCGGAGATGCCGTAGCAGCGGGCAGCGGCCTGGTTGTGCTTGAGGCCATGAAGATGGAAAACGAGCTAACTGCCCCAGCTGCCGCAGTGGTGAAATTGGTTCGAGTCGCTCCTGGGGAGGCGGTGGAGAAGGGCCAGGTGCTGCTCGAGTTCGAGAGCGATACCGAGCCCACTTGACCCTGCTCGACTGCACTGGCTATCTTCGGGGTCTGTCTCGGTTTGGCCCTGTTTACACATAAGGCAGCGGAGTACATGAAGACCTTTACCGCCACACCGGCGGACATTAGTCACGACTGGTATCTCGTCGATGCGGCGAATGTTCCACTGGGCCGGCTCGCGAGTAACATCGCGCAGCTGATCCGTGGCAAGCACAAGCCGACCTACACTCCCCATATGGATGGGGGCGACTTCGTGGTCGTGATCAATGCGTCGAAGGTCAGGCTGACCGGCCGGAAGATGACCAACAAGGTCTACTTCGGTCACACCGGATACATGGGGCACGAGCGCTTCACCCAGGCCCGTGACCTGCTGGCGAAGCATCCCGAGCGCGTCATCGAGAAGGCGGTCTACGGTATGCTCCCGAAGACGTCCCTCGCCAAGCAGAAACTCAGAGGCAAGCTCAAGGTTTACGCCGGTGCCGAGCACCCACATGCGGCGCAGCAGCCCAAGCCATATTCCGTGACTCCGTCGAAGGTAACTGCATGACAGCAACACCCCAGTTCCGCTGGCAGGCCGTAGGCCGGCGGAAGACGAGCGTGGCCCGCGTCTATCTCACCCCTGGAACCGGGAAGTGGGACATAAACGGGCGCACTCTCGGAGATTATTTCCCGCGCCCCTCGCTGGTTCAGCACATCCAGCAGTCGTTCACCGCAACCGATACCCTGGGCGCTTTCGACGTGAAGGCCCACGTCAGCGGCGGAGGACAGGCGGGGCAGGCAGGCGCCCTGCGCCACGCGATTGCCCGTGCGCTGGTCGAGGCCGATGGCCAGCACCGGACCAAGCTCCGGGCTGCCGGCCTGATGACTCGTGACCCGCGTGCCGTCGAGCGTAAGAAGCCCGGCAGGCCCGGGGCGCGGAAGCGGTTCCAATTCAGCAAGCGGTAGTGGCGGAACCGGCGGGAGTGGCGGAACAGTCCGCTACTTCCGCACCATCCGCTTCGTCCGCAACTCGCACACCGCGGGATCTAGCTATGGGTGCCCCTGCGGGGGTCGTAGCCGGAGATGAACGCGGTGGACGTTCAAACCCCAAAATGATGGGAAGTCAGTCTCGCATGGCACAGCCTCAACTGCAGGACCTGCTCGAAGCCGGGGTGCATTTCGGCCACCAGACCCGCAGGTGGAACCCGAAGATGCGCCGCTTCATCTTCGCCGAGCGCTCCGGCATCTACATCATCGATCTTCAGAAGACCCTCCGCCAAATCGCGAAGGCGCAGGAGCTGCTCCGCAGCGTCGTCCTCAAGGGCGACGGCGTGCTGTTCGTCTGCACCAAGAAACAGCTCAAGGCCATTGTGCAGGCCGAGGCGCAGACCTGCGGCGCGTTCTACGTGACGGAGCGCTGGCTGGGAGGGATGCTGACCAACTTCCAGACTCTGAAGAAGCAGATCCGCCGTCTCCGGGAGCTGGAACAGGGTGCCGCTGAGGGCGACTTCGAGAACTACACCAAGAAGGAGAAGCTGCTGTTCGAGCGTGAGCGGGTGAAGCTGAGCCGCAATCTCGAAGGCATCAAGGGAATGGGGCGGCTTCCGGGTGCGCTTTTCGTGGTGGACGCCAAGAAGGAAAAGATCGCGGTTGCCGAGGCGAACAAGCTGGGCATCCCCGTCGTAGCCATCGTGGATACGAACGCCGACCCTGACGTGATCACGGTTCCGGTGCCCGGTAACGACGATGCCATCCGCTCGGTGTCCCTGATTACCGCCGCGCTGGCCGACGTGATCAAGGAGGCGCGGTCGCAAATGCCGATGCGTGAAGTGACCGAGGATCTCGAAGCGGAGACCTACAGCACCGACGCCGGCAGCGAGGGAGATGCGGATGCCGATCGCAAGCGTCGCCGGCCCCGGCGCAAGCGGCGGCCCAAGCCGGAGGCAATTGCAGCGCGGCTCAAGACCGACGCCGATGTCGAAGGCGTTCCAGAAGCGGCGACACCTGGCGCAGCGAGCGACGCCGGGGCGTAATGCACTGAACACCCTGCAGGCAGTCTGCCGCCGCTCAGGCCTGCCGGGCACGAGCGGCGGTTTTACTATTCACCCCTGA
>DASPKB010000398.1:0-11882 GCA_035628315.1 Gemmatimonadales bacterium
CGTCGGTGTTTGCCGTGCCGGAGGCGTACTCGCCTGCGTTTCGCACGTGGTACCGCACGATGCTCCCCTTGATCGGCAAACGAGCCCAGCGAGTCGTCACCGTCTCCGAGTTTTCCCGAGGGGAGCTGGCCCGGTGGGCCGGAATCCCACCAGACAAAGTGGACGTGATCCCGCTGGGTGCTGAGCATATCCGGGCCGCCAAGCCGCTCCCGGGCATTCTGGGGCAGCTGGCAGTCTCGTCCGGTCGCTACATTCTCGCAGTCGCCAGCCGGAGCCCGCACAAGAACCTCGAGCTGGTCGCCAGGGCGGTCTCACAGCTCGGCTCGGCGAAGCTTCCTCTTGTCATTGCGGGCGGGACCAACGCCCGCATCTTTGCTGGCTCGAGAACCGACGGTGAAGAGCCTCGGGATGCGGGGTACGTGAGTGACGGCGAGCTGCGAGCTTTGTATGAGCATGCGGCATGCTTCGTTTACCCGTCTTTGTATGAGGGGTTCGGACTTCCTCCGCTCGAGGCAATGGCCTGTGGCTGTCCCGTAATTGTCTCGGACGCTGCTTCCCTCCCCGAGGTATGCGGAGATGCCGTGCTGTACTGCAACCCCCGCGATACCGGCGATGTCACTTCCAAGATCCGCCGTCTGATCGAGGACGCCGGCGCACGCGAGGAGCTGCGCCGCCGGGGGTCAGTCCGGGCCCGCACCTTCACCTGGGAGCGGGCATCCCGCGCCCTTTTGGATGTAATCGACCGGGTGCAGGCAGCATGAGGGTGGCGATCGTTCACGATTGGCTGGTGACGTACGCCGGCGCGGAACGGGTGCTCGAGCAGATGCTGGCATCTTATCCGCAGGCCGACGTGTTCAGCCTGATCGACTTCATGCCCCCGGATGAGCGCGGGTTTCTGGGTAATCGGCCGGTTCACACCTCCTTCCTTCAGCGGCTCCCTGGAATGCGGCGGGGCTACCGCCGGTTCCTTCCGCTTATGCCGCTCGCGATCGAGCAGTTCGATCTCTCCGGCTATGACCTGGTCCTTTCCAGCTCGTATGCAGTGGCCAAGGGAGTGATCACCGGGCCCGACCAGCTTCACTTCTGCCTCTGCCACTCACCCATCCGCTATGCCTGGGATCTTCAGCACCAATACCTTCGGGAGACCGGGCTGGACCGCGGTGTTCGCGGAGGAATCGCGCGCTGGATGCTCCATCGCATCCGGATGTGGGATGCGCGAACAGCCAACGGCGTGGATGGATTCATTGCGGTGTCGCAGTTCGTCGCTCGCCGGATCTGGAAAGTGTACCGCCGGGAAGCCACCGTGATCTACCCGCCGGTCGACGTCGAGGGATTCACTCCCGGAACGGCGCGGGAGGACTTCTACGTCACTGCCTCGCGCATGGTTCCCTACAAGAGGATCGACCTCATCGTCGAGGCATTCGCCGCGATGCCGGAGCGGCGCCTGGTGGTGATTGGAGACGGCCCCGAGGCTCGGCGCATTCGCAATAAGGGAGCAGCCAACATCAGCTTCCTCGGCCAGCAGCCGATGTCAGCCTTGCGAGACCACCTGCAGCGAGCGCGGGCGTTCGTCTTTGCCGCCGAGGAGGACTTCGGAATCGCGCCAGTTGAAGCTCAGGCCTGCGGTACGCCAGTCATTGCGTACGGAAAGGGCGGCGTGCTGGAGTCGATCCGAGGCCTATCCCACGAATCTCCTACCGGTGTCTTCTTCGACAGCCAGAGCATCCCGGCGGTCACCTCGGCCGTGCAAGCCTTTGAACGGGAAGGGCAGCGAATCACCTCGGAAGCGTGCCGGCAGAATGCGCTGCGCTTCGCGCCGGAGCGGTTTCGGCGGGAATTCGTGGAGTACGTGAGCCGATCTTCGAAGCAGGCCGTGGCGGATCGCAGGGGCTGCCGGTGACCTCTGGTGCAGGCGAGCCCACGCCGAGCCTGACGAGAAACACCGTACTCAACCTGATCGGCCTTGCCGCGCCGCTTCTGGTGGCGCTCTTCGCCATCCCGGTGCTCACCCGGGAGCTGGGCACCGATCGTTTCGGCATCCTGACACTGGCCTGGGTAATCCTGGGGTATTTCAGCCTGTTCGACCTTGGAGTCGGGCGGGCGATAACCCAGATCGTCTCGGGTCAGCTGAGCCGCGGACAAATCGGTGCTATCCCCGACCTGGTGTGGACCGCGCTGGGGCTCATGCTGCTGCTCGGCATAGCCGCCGCTGTTGCCTGTGCTGCCGCCTCGAGCTGGCTGGTGCAGGTACTACGAGTTCCCGAGGAGTTGCGGGCGGAAACTCTGCAGTCCTTTTATCTGCTGGCAGTTTCCATTCCGGTCGTCATGGTGACCACCGGTCTTCGCGGCATACTCGAAGCCGTTCAGCGATTCGATCTGGTCACCTGGATTCGTGCCCCGCTGGGCGTCTTCACCTATCTTGGACCGCTGCTCGTCCTGCCATTTGCGCGCGGGCTCGTGCCGGTCATCGCTGTGCTCATCGCCGTGCGGGTAGCAGCCCTTGGGGTTCACTGGCTTATGTGCCGCCGAGTGATGCCGAGCTTGCAGGAAAAGCCCCGCTTTCATACAAACCTGGTGTCGCGCCTCCTGAAGCTCGGCTCCTGGATAAGCGTGTCCAATCTGGTCGGGCCCCTGCTGGTCAACGCCGACCGCTTCGTGCTGGGATCGCTGATCTCGGTGTCCGTGGTGGCTTTCTACACGGTTCCGTTCGAGCTCGCCACAAAGGTGCTGCTGCTCCCCGGTGCCCTGGCCGGGGTCCTCTTTCCCGCATTCGCCGGAACCTACGACACCGATCGCTCTCGCAGCTCGCGTCTATTCAGCCAGGGAATGAAAGTCACCTGGCTGGTGCTCTTCCCGATCATCCTGCTCCTGGTGGCTTTCGCGCACGAGCTGCTATTCCTCTGGATGGGAGCGGACTTCGCATCGAGGAGTACCCGGGTACTCCAGTGGCTCGCGGCCGGAGTCTTGATCAACAGCCTGGCGCAGATTCCTTTTGCGCTGGTTCAGGGGGCAGGCCGTCCCGACCTAACGGCCAAGCTGCACCTTGCGGAGCTCCCGTTCTACTTCGTTGGATTGTGGTTCCTGATCCACCGCTTCGGGGTAGACGGAGCGGCAATGGCCTGGACTCTTCGGGCAGCGGTGGACGGACTGGTCCTCGTGCTCCTCGCCTGGCGGCCGCTCGGCTTCACCCTGACGCCGCTGCGGCGGCTCGGTGCCGTAGCGCTCGTCGGGCTGTTCGCGCTCGCAACGGTAAACGTGCTCGGGGAGCCGGCCGCCCGGGCTTTCGCGGCCGGTCTCCTGATTGTGCTGTTCAGTGGTATAGGATGGTGGTGGCTCTTTTCGGACGAGGAGCGGCCCCGGGTGCGGAAACGCGTCGCTACCTTGTTCGCCCGAAACTAGACGATCTCTGGTCAACCACGGTTTGAGGCCGTATGCCAGCGTCAGCGGAGGAATACAGCACCAAGGATCCGGCCTACTTCGGAGCCGTGCGAACCGACATCCTGCAGCTGCTGGGGGGGCCGAACGGACGAGTGCTCGAGATCGGCTGCGGAACGGGAGATACCCTGGCTTTCCTGAAGGCCCAGGGACTCTGTTCCTGGACCGCCGGTGTCGAGCTGTTTCCCTCCGCTGCATCCATCGCCCGCGACCGGGTCGACCGTCTCTTCGAGGGCAACATCGAAACCATGGACATCGATCTCGAGCCGGGGTCGATCGACGCCATTCTCTGCCTCGACGTGCTCGAGCATCTCATCGACCCGTGGGCCGTAGTTCGAAAGCTGGATCGCCTGCTGCGGCCAGGCGGAATCCTGATCGCGAGCATACCCAACGTGCGGCACGTGAAGGTACTCGCGCCCCTTATCCTGCGAGGGCGGTGGGACTACGCTGACTCGGGGCTCCTGGACCGCACTCATCTGCGTTTCTTTGTCCGGGACACTGCGATCGCGCTGCTCGAGTCTTCCGGTCTCCAGGTCGATGCGGTCCGCGCCAACGGGCCGCTGGTGCCGGGCTCGATGCTCGCCCTCCTCAACAAGCTGACCTTCTCCCTGTTTCAGGGATTTCTGGACTTCCAGTACCTCATCAGGGCGAGGAAGGCGAGCGGTCCCGGCAGCGCGGGAACCGGACGTGAAGACTGAAATGATATCGGCCTCGAAAAGCGCGGATGCCAGTGTCGCAGACGCGGTCTGTGCCCTGATCGTCACCTACAACCCGTCGCCCTCCCTTTACCAGAATGTGCTCGCAGTTCGGGAGCAGGTCAGCTCGGTGCTGCTGGTGGACAATGCATCGGGCGCCGCTCATCAATCCACGCTGGAGCAGGTCGCCGCGCTTCCCGGCGTCGAGATCGTCCGCAACCCGCGCAACCTCGGTATCGGTGCTGCCCTCAACGCCGGCGTGCGCTGGGCCATCGAACGGAGGTTCTCCTGGGTAGCCACCTTCGACCAGGACAGTCGAGCCCAGCCCGGTTTCATCGACGAGATGCTTCGGGCCTACGGCGCCCGAAGTGACCGATCCAGCATTGCCATGCTGGCGCCCCGGTACGTGGAGGCCGGGCTGGGACTGCTGCACGATGATTCCCGGGACACGTCGAGCGAGCTGATCCTAACCAGCATGATGTCGGGTAATCTGGTGCGCACCGAGGCGATCAGCCGAGTGGGATTTTACGATGAAGGCTTCTTCATTGACTATGTAGACCACGAGTTCTGTCTGCGGCTCGCCCGGCATGGTTACCGGGTGCTCAAGTGCAAGAACTCGGTACTGCAGCACCAGCTCGGCCGCATGTCTCGATCGAGAGTGGCCGGGGTGATGGTCACAACCACGAATCATGGTCCGCTGCGCCGGTACTACAACGCACGGAACCGGATACTGGTATACCGACGGTACTGGCGGATGGCGCCGGCCTGGATTGCCCGGGACCTCAGGAGCTTTGCGGTGGAGACCATGAAAATCCTTCTAGTGGAGCAAGACCGCGGCGCCAAACTGGCGAACGTCGCCAGAGGTGTGTGGCGGGGCATTACCGGAAGCACCAATCCTGCCTTACAGGCCTGACGATCTCGACAATTCGCAACCACGTCCAGCATGCCTGAGGACACCGCAAGCCGCGGCAAGGTCTATGTCGTCATCCTCAACTGGAATGGCTGGCGGGATACTTTGGAGTGCCTGGAAAGTGTTTTTCGAAGCACCTACCGGGACTTTCAAGTAGTAGTCTGCGACAATGCCTCCCAGGACGGCTCCCTCGAGCGGATAAAGGCCTGGGCCCAAGGACAACAGCCGGCAACGGTCGCCACTCACCCGAGTATCCGGCCGCTCACCACACCTCCTATCCCCAAACCGATGCGGGTGGCGGAGTACTGCCGGGCGGCGGCCGAGCAGGGCGGTGATGAAGGGGCAGATTCGGCCCGGCTAGTGCTCATTCAGACTGGCGCTAATCTGGGGTTTGCGGGAGGTAATAACGTCGGGCTTCGTTTCGCGCTCGCGCGGGGAAACTTCGAGTACGCCTGGCTCCTCAATAATGACACCGTCGTCGCCGGGGATGCGCTGAGTGGCCTCGTTCGCCGGCTGGATCAGCGGCCTCGCGCGGGCCTCTGCAGCCCTACCCTGCTCTACTACCACGCCCCGGAAAGGGTGCAGGTGCGGGGCGGCACGGCCTACGACCGCTGGTTCGCCACCATGCGCCACCTGGGTCAGGGCGAGTCGGTCGAGGAAGCAGTTGACGCAGAAGCAATCGAGCGCTCCATCAGCTATCCGGCCGGCGCTTCGGTTCTGGTGCGACGGTCGTTTCTGGAGCGGGTCGGTCTGTTGAGTGAGAGCTACTTTCTCTACTACGAGGAGCTGGACTGGGTGACCCGGGCGGGCGGGCTGTTCGAGATCGCCTACAGCCCTGACAGCACGGTGTACCACAAGGAGGGCAGCTCGATTGCCTCGGCCGGAGCGGACTCGGCGTTCCATACGGCAGATTTCTATGCCCACCGCAACCGGCTTCGCTACACTCGACACTTCTTTCCCGCCGGACTTCCTACCACTCTACTGCGTACTATGGCCGCGGTGTTGGCTCGCCTCTGGAGAGGTCAGCCGCGGCGGGCCTGGGGAATTCTGCGTTTGATGATGGAGGGTGACACCTACCGATTTCCAGATCGGGACCCCGGGCGCATCAAACATGCGCCGCGGACGGGGTGACTCAGCTGGCTCCGCGCATGTAGAGAACGGCGGGTATGGTCTTGAGAAGCAGGCCGAGATCCTTCCAGATAGTCCACTCGCGGATGTAATCCGTCTCCAGGCGAACAACTTCCTCGAAATCCGTAATCAGGTTCCGTCCATTGACCTGCCACGGGCCGGTCATACCGGGCTTAACATCGAACCGGGTGTAGTGGTGCTCCTCGTAGAGATCTACTTCGGCCGGCAGTGGTGGGCGGGGACCGACGAGAGACATGTCGCCCACAAAAACGTTCCAAAGCTGCGGCAGCTCGTCGAGGCTCGTGCGGCGCAGAAACGCTCCTACCCGGGTGACCCGCGGGTCGTCCTTGACTTTGAAGAGCCGAAGATCGGTGTATAGGCTCCGCTCGGCCAGATCGCTGCGCTTCGACTCCGCGTCGTGCACCATGCTGCGGAACTTCGCTATCCGGAATGTCTTCCCACCGAGTCCGACTCGCTCCTGACGAAAGAGGATGGGGCCGGGACCGGATATCCGCACCGCCAGCGCGATGAGAAGGAAAATCGGCGACAACAGCAGGAGGCCCAGGCCGGATGCCGCAATGTCGAGCGTCCGCTTGAGGATCAGCTGCCGGGCCCGCAGCCCCGGGCGGCTGAGTGCCATGAGCGGGGCGCCTCTGCGCCAGACCACCTGCGCCTCGACACCCCCCAGCGCAAACACCCGAGGAAGCGCGTAGAGCTGGCACCCGGCGGCGCCGGCGGCTTCGATCAGAAGCCCCAGGGCGTCGTCGTCCAGCGGTCCGCTCAGAACCAGCGTATCTGCCCGATAGCGCTTGATGGTCTGGCAGAGCCGGCGGAAGCCTCCGCGGTTTTTCAGACCAAGCTCGTCGGGATCAAGAACTCCGCCGAAGGTGAATTCGCGGGCATCGGCGAGTCCGGGATGTTCGAGCGCCCGGGCGGCATCGGCTGGACGCCCGATCAGGAGTGCTCGAACCGCACCAGGACCGATCGGCCAAAGCTTACGAACGATATGGTCGATGACATGCCGCTCGGCGATCAGAGTAGTTCCGATCAACGCGGCCAGAAGAATGAACCCGGGCAGCGCCAGGGGCGTGAAGTTGCTCCAGAGATGGCCCCAAAAAGGTAGAGCCAGTCCGAGCGTCGCCCCCGCAACCAGCCGGCTCGCGTCACGGCGGCGGTCGCTGGCGCCATAGGTGTCGAGCGCGATCAGACCCAGCAGGATCGCAGGCAGCAGCTGGACGAGGGGAACCGCACCCTTCGGGATGATCTGGAAGGCAATCGAGCTCATGCCCTCACCCAGCCAGGCGTAGTCGCGCACGCCCCGAAGCAGCGCTCTGAGCAGCAGGAGGGCCAGCGCATCCCCGGCCAGGAGAACTGATACCCTGACGGCGGCGCGGACGAAGTGTTCTCGGAGGATTCGATGCGCCCGCCTGGTGAGGGCGAGCCGGTCAACTGCGATCCGGATTGGCTGGGAGTCTGCCTGGGTGGCGTCGGGACTGGTTGTAAGACCCTTTGCCAGCGGGGTGGGCTGCAGACGCGGTTCGACTGGGGGTTTGCCGACCGCGGTCAAGAGTCAAACTCCACAGGGGGATCTCCCAAACACCACGTTTATACCAGCACCGCAAAGTGTGGCGCCCACGTGCAAGTCATGCGCCAAATGTTGCACCGACCGCGGCGAACATAGCTAAGCCTAGGCGTGAAGCAAGCCTAGAGCCCGTATGAGTAGGCAGGGTCTAGCGGGAAAGCAAGCCAACCATTGAGAGGAGAAGACCGGCTGCGGGTCAGAAGGACACGCTGGTTCCGTACTGGCGCAGCATCCAATCTCGGTAGCTGCCGTCCATTACGGCGCGCCACCACGATTCATTTGCGAGATACCAGCGGAGTGTCTTGCGGATGCCGCCTTCGAAGCTCTCCCGCGGCACAAATCCGAGGGCCTGCTCGATTTTGCTGGCGTCGATGGCATAGCGCCGATCGTGCCCGGGACGGTCTTTAACAAAGGAAATGAGTTTTTCGGAGGCGCGGCCGGACGCGGCTGGGCTGGCCGGAAATCGCTGCGCCAGCAGAGGATCCGACGTGAACTCCTGGTCAACCAGGCGGCAGAGCAGCCGGACGATGTCGATGTTCTTCCACTCGTTTCTGCCACCGACATTATAGGTCTCGCCAGGGGAGCCCTCGAGCAGCACACGTTCCACAGCACGACAATGGTCGTCCACGTACAGCCAGTCCCGGGTGTTGAGTCCGTCGCCATAGACCGGCAAGGGCCGGCCTTCCAGGATGTTGACCAGGATCAGCGGAATCAGCTTCTCGGGAAACTGATAGGGGCCATAATTATTGGAGCAGTTGCTCGTGGTTACCGGGAGTCCATAGGTGTGATGATAGGCGCGGACGAGGTGGTCGGCGGCCGCCTTGCTCGCGGCATAGGGAGAATTCGGAGCGTACCGGGTACTCTCGGTGAACGGCGGATCGTCCGGCTCCAGCGAGCCATAGACCTCGTCGGTGGATACGTTATGGAAGCGAACCGCCGAGCCCCCGGTTCCTTCTTCGAGCCAGACCTGCCGCGCCGCCTTCAACAGCTGGTGGGTACCCATGACATTGGTCTCGAGAAAGGCCTCTGGACCGGCAATGGAGCGGTCCACATGCGACTCCGCGGCGAAGTGCACTATGGTGGTAATGGCGTGCTCCCTGAGCAGCCGTTCGGCCAATCCCTCGGTGCGAATGTCGCCGTGCACAAACGTCAGCTCGGGCCGGGTCAGCACCGGACTCAGGCTACTTAGGTTTCCGGCGTAGGTGAGCGCGTCCAGCACCACGACGCGGTCCCGTGGGTGCTGCACCAGCCAGTAGTGAACGAAATTGGCACCAATGAAGCCGGCCCCGCCGGTTACCAGCAGACTACGCATGAGCTAGCCCCTGGAGCATGCAGCGAAGATTGACCCTCCAATGCGGTGCCGGCCCGCCCAGAGCTGCCCAACCGGTCGATTTATCCAGCACGCTGAAACCCGGCCGGCGGGCCGGGGTGGGATATTCGTGGGAGTGCAAAGCCTGAATTGGAACAGCGCGTTCCAGCAGCCCGAGCGCCAAGCTTTCCTCCTGAATCGCCACAGCGAAGTCATACCAGCTGGCCACACCGGCATCGGTCCAGTGGAGAATACCCACGAGCGTGTCCAGCTCCACCGCGCGCCATAGCGCCTGGGCCAATCCGCGCGCCCAGGTCGGCGTGCCAATTTGATCTCCCACAACACCCACCGACGGCCGCTCTCGCATCAGGCGCAACATGGTGCGGACGAAGTTATGCCCGGCAGCGGCGTAGACCCACGCTGTGCGTACGATCAAGGCCCTCCCCCCGGTATGCTCCTGCACCAGCTGCTCTCCCAGCAGCTTGGTCCGGCCGTAGGCGCCGAGAGGATTGGGGGTGTCGTCGGGTGAGTACGGCCGTCCCTGGGAGCCGTCGAATACGAAGTCGGTGGAGAGCTGGATCATCCGCGCGCCCTGGCGGGCGGCCGCTCGCGCGACATTTCCGGCACCGTGCCCGTTCACGGCTTCGGCTCGACCTGAGTCACGCTCCGCATCATCGACCCTGGTAAAAGCCGCCGCATTGATGACGACTTCGGGAGCCGCCTGCTTGAGGACTCGGTCCACCGTAGCAGCGTCGGTGACGTCGAGATCGGCTGAGCGGCAAGGCACAACCTGCCACCCGGAAGGGGCGGTGGCCTGCAGCTCCAATCCAACCTGCCCTCCTGCCCCGGTAATGAGTACCGAAGCTCTGCGACCGCCATTCACGGATAGGTTTGCGCTTCTCGCAGCGGGGGTGCCCCAGCGTCCTTGGGCGAGAGCAGCGGAGGGCACCCGTTCACCAGCGGCCAGGGTATCCCGAGATCGGGGTCGTCCCACCGGATGGTGCGGTCCGCTGCCGGCAGATAGTAATCGGTGCACTTGTAGAGCAGGTCCGCGTACTCACTGAGGACGTAAAAGCCGTGCGCAAATCCGGGGGGAATCCACAGCTCCTGGTGGTTCTCGGCGGAGAGGAACACACTGTCCCACTGCCCGAAGGTGGGCGATGACCGGCGCAGGTCCACGGCGACATCGAACACCTCGCCCGAAACCACCCGCACCAGCTTTCCTTGCGGCTTATCGATCTGATAGTGCAGGCCGCGAAGCGTACCTCTCACCGACCGGCTGTGGTTGTCCTGTACGAAGCGGTCCGGCAGCCCGAGTGATACCAGCCGGTCCTGATGCCAGCTCTCCAGGAAGAACCCGCGTTGATCGCGAAACACAGTGGGTTCCAGGACGAGCAGGTCGGGAATGTTCCGAGCCGGTGTGGCCTTCACCGCGCCGACGGCTCCTGAATCAGCTGGCGGAGATAACGGCCGTAGCCGGTCTTGTCCAGCGGCTCGGCGAGACGTTCCACCTGGCCCGCATCGATGTACCCCATTCGGTAGGCGATTTCCTCGGGGCAGGCGATTTTAAGTCCCTGCCGCTGCTCAATCGTCTCGATGAAGAGACTGGCCTGAAGCAGCGTTTCGTGGGTTCCCGTATCGAGCCAGGCGGTTCCCCGCCCCAGCCGTTCCACCTCCAGCTCGCCAAGAGCGAGGTATGCTGCGTTAACGTCGGTGATCTCCAGCTCACCCCGCGCCGATGGCCGGATCTCCCGGGCTATATCCACCACGCGGTTGTCATAGAAGTACAGACCGGTCACTGCGTAGCTGGACCGGGGACGAGCTGGTTTTTCGACGATGCTGACCGGACGCCCATCTGCATCGAACTCGACGACACCATACGCGCTGGGATTCTGGACGTGGTAACCGAAGATGGTGGCCCCCCGAGTGCGGCGGGAGGCTCGCTGCAGCGTGTGACTCAGCTCGTGACCGTAGAAGATGTTGTCTCCCAGTACCAGACAACACAGATCCTTGCCAACAAAGCTCCGGCCGATAATGAAGGCCTGGGCCAGCCCGTCGGGCGACGGTTGCTCCGCATAGGAGATGTTGAGCCCCCACTGCGCGCCGTCACGGAGCAGCTGCTGAAATGCGGGCGCGTCGTGAGGTGTCGAGATGACCAGTATGTCCCGAATCTCCCCCAACATGAGAGTGGAGAGCGGGTAATAGATCATCGGCTTGTCGTAGATCGGGAGGAGCTGCTTGCTGACGGCCCGGGTTACGGGATGGAGACGGGTACCAGTACCGCCGGCCAGAATGATGCCCTTCCGCGAGGCTGGGGCTCCCTGACGCCGCACGGCCTAGTATTCCAGCGGCAGGGCAACCCGCCGGCCGTCCCGGGCAGATAGATACGTCGCGATCAGGATCTCCAGCGAGTGTAGCCCCTCCCGCCCGTCGGTATCGGGCTTCGCTTCACCACGCAGCGATTTGATGACGTTGTCGTAGTAGAGTGGGTGGCCGAATCCATATACCGATGTGGTCTCGTAGCTGGCCTGCTCAATCCGGGCATCGTCCGGATCCGGTTCGGCGAACTCCCAGTGATCGATGCGGTTCACCGCCACGCCCCCTACCCACACGGTGCCCTTCTCGCCGATAATGGTGATCGATCCCTCCAGGTTCTTGGGATAAGTGAGCATGGTGACGTTCATCGAGCCGAGCGCTCCGGTGCGCCAGCGAATGCTCACCACGCCGGTGTCCTCGACCTGGATATTCCGCTCCAGCGTAGCGGTATAGGCCTGCACGCTCTCGACCGGTCCGATCAGCCAGTCGAGCAGGTCCACATAGTGG
>DASPKB010000399.1:0-5322 GCA_035628315.1 Gemmatimonadales bacterium
GGCGTACTCCTGCTTCTTCCGCGCCCGGATGTGGACCACGCGGGTGTAGTCGATCTCGAAGATCGTATTGACATGGGGCGACACCCGGCGGGACATCACCATATGGTCGGCGGTGAGCTTCCGGATTCTCGACCAGGGCTCCAGCCGGTCGCCTTCCCAAGGGTCGACCAGCGGGGATGCGGGAAGGCGTGAAGGCTGGGAAGTGGTCGCCGGCGCAGCGACAGGAGTCGGGGGAACCTCCGCGCCTCCCCGCTTCCCCGTTTCCCCGCCTAAATAGCTCAAGATGTCGTTCTTGGTGACTCGCCCGGCGAGACCGGTGCCCGGCACTGTACTTATGTCGACGTTGTGCTCGGCTGCCATTTTGCGAACCAGCGGCGTCGACTTCCGGCGGAGACGCTCTTCGGCTGTTTCCGGTGCGCCGTTCCCACCCGCGGCATCGTTACCCGCCCTCGTCTCAGCTGCGTGCGGAGATGCCGCAGTAGCAGGGACTCCCCTGGCTGGAGGTGCGGAAGGCTCGGTACCACCGTAGCCGCCCTTGGGCGGGATGGCGGGCGCGGGGGCTAGCGGCGCCGGAGGTGCATTTGCCGGCGTGGCAGGCTCGGCCGGCGCGGGCGCTCCGGGCGTTGGGGCGGCGGGACGGGTGCTCTCCGGAGTCTTGGGCTTTTCCGCAACCGCGCCTGCGTCGGTCTCCAGCCGTGCCACCACCGTCTGCACCGCTACAGTCTGGCCTTCCTGCACCAGTATCTCCGCCAGAATCCCTGCCCCTGGCGCCGGGATCTCCGCATCCACCTTGTCGGTCGAGATCTCGAAAATGGGCTCGTCGCGCTGGACCGGATCCCCCACCTTCTTCATCCAGCGCGAAAGCGTGCCCTCGGCGATGGATTCGCCCATCTGGGGCATGATTACGTCTATCTTGGCCATGCGGTGCATCTCCTGCTGCTGAGCGCTATGGGCTATGCGCTATAGGCTGTGTCGGTGAACTCTGACAGCATAGCCAACATTAATACCTCGCCAACCAGCGTGCCGCCCGGACGATGTCTCCCGTCTGCGGCAGGACGAAATCCTCGAGTTGCGGGGCGTAGGGCAGCGGCACGTCATGCGCGGCCACCCGCTTGATCGGCGCGTCCAGCCACTCGAAGGCCAGGTCGTTGATCCGCGCGGCGATCTCGCCGGCTACGCCGCCGGTGACCGTATCCTCGTGCACTATCAGCACCCGGTTGGTCTTCTTCACCGTGGCCGCTATGGCCTCGTCATCCATCGGAAGCAGCGAGCGCAGGTCGAGCACTTCGGCCGAGATGTTGTCTTCCCGTTCCAGCTGCTCCGCAGCCTCCAGTGCTTTCCACACGGTCGCCGCGTAGGTGATGATCGAGAGATCGCGCCCCTCACGCGCGAGCCGGGCCTTGCCGATCGGCACCACGTAGTCGTCGGCCGGCAGCTCCTCCTTGATCCGGCGGTAGAGGTACTTGTGCTCGAAGAAGAGCACGCAGTCATCATCCCGGATCGCGGCCTTCAGCAGACCCTTGGCGTCCCGCGCGGTTGCCGGATAAACGATCTTGAGCCCCGGCGTATGGAGAAAAGCCGCTTCGGGGTTCTGGGAGTGAAACGGTCCACCGCGCACGTAGCCGCCACTCGGGCCCCGCACCACCATCGGGCAGGCGAGGAACGCCCGGTAGCGCGCGGTGGCGACGTAATTGGTGAGCATGTCGTAGGCGCATGAGATGAAGTCTATGAACTGCATCTCGCACACCGGACGCATGCCCATGTGAGCCGCGCCGGCTGCCGCGCCGACGATCGCCGCCTCGGAGAGCGGCGTGTCTATGACCCGACGCTCACCGAAGCGGGCCTGCAGCCCTTCGGTAACCTTGAAGGCGCCGCCGTACGCCCCGATGTCCTCGCCCAGGCAGAGCACCTCGGGGTCCCGCTCCATCTCCTCGAACAGCGCCTGGCGTATCGCTTCGAGGTAGGTGGTCTCAGCCATCGTGCGTACCCCAGCTCGCGGGCCGTTCATGGCGCTCGACTGCGGAGCGGAGACCCTCACGGTACCACAGCACCGGCATGTCCGCCGGATTTGCATAGACACCGCGGAGCGCATCGCCCGGCTCCGGTGCGGGCGAAGCCTCCGCCTCGTCGGTTGCCCGGTCGATCTCGGCTTTCACCCTGGCATCTACCGACTCCAGCTCCGGCTGGCCGAAACCATGGCGGGACGTCAGCTCCGCCACGTAGCGATCGACCGGATCGTTCTCCTTCGCCCAACGGTCGATCTCCCCGGCGGGAACGTAGGACTGGTTGTCGTGCTCCGCGTGGCCTTTGCGGCGGTAGGTGACGAGCTCGATCAGGGTCACGCCTTCACCCGCACGGGCGCGGTCGACCGCCTCTTTGGTGACCTGATAGGTGGCCAGCACGTCATTTCCATCCGCACGTACGCCGGGGATACCGTAGCCCACTGCCTTGTCCTTGAAGCTGGTGCAGGCCGTCTGCTTCCTGGTCGGCGTGGAGTAGGCGTACCCGTTGTTCTCGACTATCACCACGAGCGGGCAGCGCTGCACGGCGGCGAAGTTGATGCCTTCGTGGAACGCACCAGTAGAGGTGGCGCCGTCTCCCACGTAGACCAGTCCCACTCGCGATTGGCCCCGCAATTTGAAGGAAAGGGTCACCCCGGCCATGACCGGAACCATGTCGCCCAGATGGGAGATCTGGCCGATGAAGCCCCGCACGGTGTCGCCGAAGTGGATATTGAGCTCGCGGCCTCGGGTAGGCGAGTTGCCCTTGGCCATGTACTGCCGGAGGATTTCCAGCGGAGTGGCTCCCTGCACCAGCATGGAGCCGAGATTGCGAATCAGGGGTGAGAGAACGTCACCCTTGCTGCGGTCGAGTGCGTAGGCGGACCCCACCGCGTCGGCTTCCTGCCCCAGCGAGCGGAAGAGTCCACCCACCACCTTGGTTTGACGATACAGGTTGACCAGCCGCTCCTCCAACGAGCGGGTGAGCCGCATGTAGTAGTACAGCTCGAGCAGCTGGTCCCGGGTGAGGCTGGGCGGCCGCCGCGCCGGTTCCGAAACAACAGGGCTGGTGACCGCCATCGACCATTACGCCTTGACCGCCACTGGCCGGCGGCTTCCCGTCGCCTGAGGTTCGGTCTCGATCCGCATACCGTAGAACGAGCGGTAAATGAACAGCAGAGCGGCCAGGAAGAATCCGATTGCAAGGACCCGGCTCAGAGTGCCGTTGCCATCCGCGGTCAGGTACACGCCCAGCTCCACGGCGAGAAGACCGAACAGTGTGGTGAACTTGATCACCGGGTTCATCGCCACAGACGAGGTGTCCTTGAATGGATCGCCAACCGTGTCGCCCACAACGGAAGCCGCATGGAGCTCGGTGCCTTTCATCTTGAGCTCGGTCTCCACGATCTTCTTCGCGTTGTCCCAGGCACCGCCGGCATTCGCCATGAAGATTGCCTGGAACAGCCCGAACATGGCGATCGAGATCAGGTAGCCGATGAAGAAGAATGGCTCGATAAAGGCGAAGGCCAGAGTCGAGAAGAACACGCCAAGGAAGATGTTGAACATCCCCTTCTGGGCGTACTGGGTGCATATCTCCACCACCCGGCGGCTGTCTTCGACCGATGCTTTGGTGACTCCCTCCAGCCGGATGTTCGCCTTGATGAACTCCACGGCGCGGTAGGCTCCGGTGGTGACCGCCTGGGTGGACGCTCCGGTGAACCAGTAGATCACCGCGCCTCCCGTGATCAGCCCCAGCAGGAATGGAGGGTGAAGAATCGAGAGGTTTTCCATCCCGCCGGTCAGGCCGTGGGTGAGCGCCATGATGATGGAGAAGATCATCGTGGTAGCACCCACGACCGCGGTGCCGATCAGCACCGGCTTCGCCGTGGCCTTAAAGGTGTTCCCCGCGCCGTCGTTCTCCTCCAGAAGTTCCTTCGCGGTTTCGAAGTTGAGGTCGAACCCATGGTCCCGCTTGAGGTCCTGCCTCACGTTGGGAACCTGCTCGATCAGTGACAGCTCGTAGATCGACTGGGCATTGTCCGTCACCGGCCCGTAGCTGTCCACGGCGATCGTCACCGGGCCCATGCCGAGGAAGCCAAAGGCTACCAGACCGAAGGCGAAGATCGCGGGAGCCTTCATCAGCTCCTCGAGCCCTCCCATCGTGCTCACCCCATAGGCAATCGCCATCAGGCCCATGATCGTGATCCCCAGCCAGAAAGCGGAGAAGTTCCCCGCCACGAAGCCGGAGAGGATGTTGAGCGACGCCCCGCCCTCGCGGGATGAGGTCACCACCTCGCGCACATGGCCCGATTCGGTGGAGGTAAAGACCTTCACCAGCTCGGGAATGACCGCCCCCGCCAACGTGCCGCAGCTGATCACGGTGGAGAGCTGCCACCAGAGGTCGGGATTGCCCCCCAGATTCGGAATGATCAAGTAGGACAGCAGGTACGTCAGTGCGATCGAGAGGATAGACGTGAGCCAGACCAGCTGAGTGAGCGGAGTCTCGAAGTTGAACCGAGTGCCGCCAGCGTAACGCGAGCGGGACATGCCGTTGCTGATCAGGTAGGAGAATCCGGACGCCAGCACCATCATCACCCGCATCAGGAAGATCCATACCAGGAGCTCGGCCTGGATCGCAGTGTCGGCCACCGCCAGCACAATGAAGGAAATGAGCGCGACACCGGTGACGCCGTAAGTCTCGAAGCCGTCCGCAGTGGGACCGACCGAGTCACCGGCGTTGTCGCCGGTACAATCGGCGATGACCCCGGGGTTACGAGCGTCGTCTTCCTTGATCTTGAACACCACCTTCATCAGGTCGGATCCGATATCGGCAATCTTGGTGAAGATGCCGCCCGCGATCCGAAGCGCCGACGCACCCAGCGATTCGCCGATGGCAAACCCGAGGAAGCAGGCGCCTGCCACATCGACGGGGATGAACAGCAGAATGGCCAGCATGAACAGCAGCTCGACCGAGATGAGCATCATGCCCACGCTCATGCCCGAGCGGAGCGGTATTTCGGAGACCGGCCAGGCGTTACCCCGCAGTGCAGCAAAGGCGGTTCGCGAGTTCGCCAGGGTGTTAATCCGGATTCCGAACCAGGCGACTCCGTAGCTTCCGGCCATGCCGATGATGCTGAAGAGCAGGATCAACATGATCTTGGGGATCTCGAGCCCGGTGAGCACGAAGTAGACGAAGATCACCGCGCCGATGAACCCGAGCAGCACCAGCAGGAGTTTGCCCTGCTGCACCATGTACGCCTTACAGGTTTCGTAGATCAGCTCCGAGATCTCGGCCATCGACCGGTGCACCGGCAGCTTCTTC
>DASPKB010000400.1:0-2509 GCA_035628315.1 Gemmatimonadales bacterium
GTACTCATGTCGGTAGACGCGATGTCCCCACCGTCCGTGGGACCCGCGGTCCCATCTGGATCGGTCATCCCGGCGGGCGTGTCGATTGGCGGATTGTCGCGCTCGGTTTTGAACCCGGTCTGTTTCGTCACTTCAGTACACTCACTCTACGAGATTCAGGAAGATAACATCGCAACCCGGTCATAGTGGCAGGGTCAGCACCAAGTCCGGCTGACCTGCAAGCCTCATTCCTAAGCTGCCTAATCGTATGCTGATACCTGGCTGCACCTCACCCAGAACAGCATATCGTGTTAGCCGGTTCCCGACAGTCCTCACCCTGCCCCGACCCGCTCCATCTCCCGGAGTAGAAGATGGAGCGCCGCCTGGGCCGCGCGGGCCCGTATTTCGTTGCGGGTGCCGGGAAAGTGGAAGCGGCGGGTAGGCCCGGCACCCCGGACCCGGCACGCGATCCAGACGGTACCCACCGGCTTGGCTTCGCTGCCTCCTCCCGGTCCCGCGATTCCGGTCACTGAAACGGCGGCCGGAACCTGGAAATGCCGGCCGACGCCTTCCGCCATGGCAGTCGCCACCGCCTCGCTAACCGCTCCGCTCTGCTCCAGCACGGTAGCAGGAACGCCGAGTGCCCTCTGTTTGACCGCGTTGTCGTAGGCAATCACTCCGCCAACGAACACATCGGAGCTGCCGGGAACTTCGGTGAGCCGCACACCTACCAATCCGCCGGTGCACGACTCCGCCACTGCAAGCCGAAGCTGCTTCATCCGCGCCGACTCGAGGACCAGCTCCGCGAGGTCACGGTCACCTTCAGCGTAGACATGCTCCCCTGCTCGCCGGTGGAGAAGATCGGCGGCCCCGCGGAGCAGGCGGTCGGCTTCGTCACTTCCCACGTCCCAGGCGCTCAACCTGAGATCAACGCCCTCGAGGCCGGGAAGATAGGCCAGGCTTACCGGCGCGATCTCCCGCTCGACGTGTCCCAGTTTTTCGGCGAGGGTGGACTCCGGAATTCCCGTGGTGCGAAGCAGCAAAGAACGGATAACGGAGCCCGAAGAGCGGGCGGCCAGCCGCGGCACCACTTCGTGCTCGAGAAGTTTTCTCATCTCCAGTGGCACCCCTGGCAGCATGATCGTGAGACCTGGGGATCCTTCCAGCCACAGACCTGGCGCCGTGCCCCACCGATTCCGCAAAATCGTGGCGCCACGCGGCACCTCTGCCTGGCTCCGGTTACTCTCGGCCGGCTTCCGCTGCAGACGAGCGAAGCGATCCAGCAGCGTGGCCCAGACGCTCTCGTCAAACACGAGTGGAGCGGCGTAGAGATCAGCGATGACTTTCTTGCTGACGTCATCGCGCGTCGGCCCGAGCCCTCCGGTGGTGATTACAGCGCCGGTACGACGGAGGGCTTCGCCGACCGCCTCACGAATGTCCTCGGGACTGTCTGCTACGGACGCACGCCGCGTCACCCGAACACCCAATGCGGCGAGCCGGCGCGCGATCTCGGCGCCGTTGGTATCCACCGTCATGCCGAGCAACAGCTCGGTGCCGATGGTGACGAGCTCAATGTTCATGATGAGTAGTCACTAGTCACTAGTCACTAGCGACTATCATCCGAAAAGAGCCGGCGGTTGCGGTATATGTAGACCACGAAAGAGTAAACCGTGAGCGCGGTGGCGAAGGCCAGAGTGACGGCAACGAATCCACCGTGGAACTGATTCCAGTATTGGGCATACTGGTTGTGTTCCCATCCGAGCGGCTTGCGGGCATCGCGGAAGGCGAACCACAGAATTATGGCGCCCACGAAGATGTTCTGAATGGTGGTTTTGAGCTTACCGGCACCCGCGGCAGGGATCACCACACCGCGCCGGCTGGCCCACCACCGAAAACCCGTCATGGCCAGCTCCCGGCCAATCAGCAGGAGACAGACCCAAAGCGGTATGCTGCCCCAGATCGGAATGTCGTAGAGGTCGTGCCGCTGGCGGGAAATCCAGTAGATGGGAATCAGGGTGGCGAACAGCAGCAGCTTGTCGGCTATGGGATCGAGCAGCTTGCCAATGTCGGTTACTTCATTGCGGCTTCGCGCCAGGTGGCCGTCGTAGATGTCGCTCACCGCTGCCACCACGAAGATGATGAAGGCGATCAGCTTGGGCCAATAACCCTCGATGAACGGCAGCAGCGCAATCACCGGAGTAAAGCAGATGCGGACCAGAGTGATAATGTTGGGCAGGGTCCACATGGGCGCCGCCTAGCCCAAAGTCTTTACGACGTTCTTGCTGATGGCCTTCAGGGTGTCGAACACGCCCTCCCCGGTCAACGCCACCGCCTCGAAGTAAGGCGCCCGCTCGATCCACTGTCCGTTTTCCTGCTGGATGAGAAACTCGGATTCGTGATAAGGGTCCGGCGTGACTTTCTGTTTGGACGCTTCGGTCACGGGCCAGCCGGGATTCAGGGCCGCCTGGAGCTCGCCGATGGGTGCAGCGTTGGGGAGGTCGCGCTTGTTGTACTGGATGGCGAAGGGGAT
>DASPKB010000401.1:0-4097 GCA_035628315.1 Gemmatimonadales bacterium
TCTTCTGGTCGAGCGCCTTGAGCCAGCCTTCCATCGTGCCGTAGAAGACCAGGCCGCCAGCAGTGGTCAGCGCCCCGCCGTAGGCAGCGAGGTTCTCCTTCTGTTCCCAGACCACCCGGCCCTTCATGGGATCCCAGGCAATGAACCGGCCGCGGTGACCGCCGGGGCCCGGGAACATCCGGACGATCGCGCCGACGTACGGCTGACCGGCCGTGTACTTCACCTCCACGCCCTCATAGTCCATGCAGATGTGGTTCGCCGGGACGTAGAAGTGGCCCGTGATCGGAGAGTATGCAGCCGGCTGCTGGTCCTTGAAGCCGATCGCCGCCGGGCAGATGCCCTCGGTGTTCTTCTTCGAGGTGGTGCCGTACTTCGGATCCTTCTCCGGCACGCCGGTGGTCAGGTCAACCCGCTTGGCCCAATTGACCGGGCCGTAGGGCTGAGCCACAATGACCTTACCATTGGTGCGGTCGAGGGTGTAGGCAAAGCCGTTCCGGTCGAAGTGCGCCAGCAGCTTCTTGCCGCCGCTCTCGAACAGGACGTTTTCGTTGACGCCGTCGTAGTCCCACTCATCGTGCGGCGTCATCTGGTAGGCCCACTTCACCTGCCCGTTGTCCGGGTTCCGTGCGAAGATGGTCATCGACCACTTGTTGTCGCCCGGCCGCTGATCGGGGTTCCAGGTGCCCGGATTTCCGGTGCTGTAGTAGAAGAGGTTCAGCTCGGGGTCGTAGGAATACCAGCCCCAGGTGGTGCCGCCGCCCCGCTTCCACTCGTCGCCCTGCCAGGTGGAGACGCCGAGATCCTTGCCCTTGTGGGACGGATAGTTGGCGTTCGCGTCGCCCTGGATGAGGACTTCGCTGTCGGGACCTGTGCTGTAGCCTCTCCACAGCTCCTTACCGCTGTTCACATCATACGCCGTGACCCGACCCCGGACGCCGAACTCACCACCGGAAATACCGGCGATGACGATGTCCTTGATCACGATCGGGGCGTTCGTCATGGTGCTGCCCTGCTTGTAATCGGCGTTCTTGGCCTTCCACAGCTCTTTGCCGGTCTTGGCATCGAGCGCGAGCAGCTCACCCTGCAGCAGCTGGATGAAAATCTTGCCGCTCTTGTGATAGGCGGTGCCCCGGTTGACCAGGTCGCAGCACGCGATTGGGATGGCGTCGGGCGACTGGTTCGGCACGTGCTTCCAGATCTGCGGCGCGCCGGGCTTCGATAGATCGAGCGCGTACACGATGTTCGGGAAGGACGTGTGCACGTACATCACGTTGCCGATGACGAGCGGGTTGCCCTCATGGCCCCGCAGCGTCCCGGTCGAGAACGACCAGACGGGGCGGAGCTCGGCAACATTCGAGGTCGTGATCTGCCTGAGCGGGCTGAACCGCTGCAAGCTGTGATCCCGACCGGTCATGTGCCATTCGCCCTCGGGCGCATTATCGGTCCAAACTCCGGACCGCGCCTGTTGGGCGCTGGCTGACAACGCCACGGCTACCGAAAGCCCCGCGGCGAGCCCGCCAGACACTACCTTCTGCGCAACACGGTTCATAACTAACCTCAGGGAAAAAGGGTGACTCTGGACTGACAACTTCGATCCTACGTCTTGCGTCAGGTCGGGCGGCGGTGTGGGCTCGTGTTCCCTCGAGAGCCGGCCCGGTCCAGTGCTACGGGACCGACGTTCAAACGCTGAAGTGGACTGGAGGCCCGCGCTCGACTGTCGGGAGCATCCACCGGCGGAAAGCACTTCCGGCTGGACAACGGCGGCGGTTGAGCGCAGCCCGCTGGATGGATTGGAGAGCGCGGCCGGGAAAGCGACGAGTTGCCGCGCGAAGCTGAAAGTGGAAGCGAAAAGCTGGAAACCGCAGGGAAGAACGAGAGGACCGGAAGAGAGGGATAGACCATGAGAGCTGCCACAGCATATTCCGCCACCGCTCGGTATTGACGAGCTCGGGATCCAGCATCCGTACGGCACAGCCAGAACCGCGGAACATTCTCATCGCATCCCTCACGTCGCCGTGCCCATAAGTGCTACCAGGAAGATTATGAAGGTCAGCGAGAGAGACCGGCCAAGATCTGAAAACATTGCCAAGTCGCAGCATACGGGAGGCTTAGAGGGCTGAGTATACACCCCGTAAAATGAACTGTCAATCAGAATCCAGGGGCCCCGGGCCGTTCCAACTCCGGGCCCCCCTGCCGGCGAATCCTCCCTGAAAGACCTGCCCGCTTCCGCCCAGCAGATTCTGGACTCTTTCAGCCAGCAGAGCCGCTGCTTCGGCGGATGCGACGAGGCCATAGGCGGCTGGACCCCAGGAGCTCTGGCCGACGCCAACCGCCCCCAGCGCTGACATTTCCGCCACCAGCTGCTCGGTCCGGCCGGGGGCGAACACACCACCCTGCTCAGCGGCAAACCAGGAGCCGGTAATACGCTGGATGGCAGAGAGCGCCGTCCCGAAACTGGGAAGGTCATCCTCTACCAGCGCCGGGAGGAGCTGCATGAGAACGAGATGCGCGACGCGCTCGACCTCCTGATCCGGTGGAAGCGGCAATTGCTCGAAGGCTCGTGCCTCGGCCTCGCCGCTCAACCCCCGACCCCCTGCGGGCACGGCCACGACGCAATACCAGGTTTCAGGTATGGCGAAACGGGCCAGCAGAGGCGCAATCGCTTCTGACCCCGGCCTGCGGCCACCCTCGACGATGAAACCTCCGTGGGCAAAGGTCCAGGTGCCAATGGCCGAGCGGAGGCCTCGTCCGGTGGAGCGAGCCAGCTCGACAGGATCAGCGGAGACTCTGTACAGCTCGGAGAGAGCCCGAGCGACGGCGAGGCCCAGCTGAGTTCCGGAGCCCAGGCCGGAATGGCTGGGGATCGCGCGGTGGATCTTGATGTGGACCCCGCCGGATACAGCCTGGTAGCTAAACCACCGGTGGGCGAAATCCGCTGCGCGTTCAGCGTCAGGACCTTCGGAGGTCGTCCGGTTGCTCCGCGTAGCCTCCAGCAGTAGCGATGGTGACGGGATGGCCGCCCCGAGTCCGCCGAAGCAGCGGCCCAGCTTGCCCCGCAGATCCAGTACCCCGAAGTGAAGCCGAGCGGGCGCTTCTACGAAAACGCTACCGGGACTGGACATACCGGGTGAGGAAATCCATCGCCTCGCGCTCCCGGGGCCCGGCTGTCTTGTCGACGATTACCTGGAGCCGCGCGTACTCCTCGGAGATTTGCTGCCGGGGGAGAAGGTGGGTTCGGGTAGCCAGAATCGCGGCCTCGAGCACAGCATGCCGAGCCCGATTAAACCCGATGAACTCACGACGGGAACCACGGTAGACTACCCGCGCTTCGATACGGGAACGTGGCGGAGTGTCGTCGATGGCGACGACCTCGACCTCCCGCCAGGAACACGCAGCCTCCAGGACGACGCCCTTCACTCGCTGGGCTGGCAGGGAGGGGAATTGGGGGCTGGAAATTGCGCCCTGGGCGAAGAGCATGGCGTCATCCGTGAGGTTCACCACCGCTGCTCTCGTCTCCCGCAGGTTATGGAACGTGGTGGTTTCGAGAAACGGCTTCAGTACGATGGTGTCGTCTCCCCACTCCACACCCATGGGAGCGAAGTTGACCGCACCCTCGCCGTTCATCGTGGTGACGATGGTTTCAAGAATCACCGGACCAGATCGGCCGGCGGCGGTGCAGACGCGAGGGTGCTGGCCATCGAGTCGGGCGTGAGCGTCACCGCATCCGCAGCTTGGGGGATCTCCCGCGGGCTGCTGGAAACGCCGTGCAGGAAATGGTCGAGTAGACGATATCCATGCTCCGTCAGGACCGACTCGGGATGGAACTGGACGCCGTATACCGGGTAGGTGGCGTGTTGGACTGCCATGATCTCGCCGTCTTCTGATGTGGCCGTGACCCGGAGACTGGACGGTACCGAGTCCGGTGCGATGACCAGCGAATGGTACCGGGTCGCGATAAATGGACTCGGCAGTCCCGAAAAGATCCCTGCACCAGCATGGTGAATGCGAGAGATCTTCCCGTGCATCGGCGTGCCGGCGCGAACGATGGCCCCCCCGTACGCGGCACCGATGCACTGGTGCCCGAGGCAGACGCCCAG
>DASPKB010000402.1:0-3252 GCA_035628315.1 Gemmatimonadales bacterium
CCGTGATCCGTTTTGCCAACGTTTACAAAGCCTATCCCAACGGTGCGCTGGCCCTGAAGGATGTGACCTTTCACGTCTCCAAGGGGGAGTTTGTCTTTCTCACCGGCCATTCCGGCGCGGGCAAGTCCACGATCATGAAGCTGCTCTTTGCCGAACAGAAGCCCAGTGCCGGCGAAGTTCGGGTGTCGGGCTATAACGTCACCACGCTGAAACCCGACGAGGTGCCCCGTCTGCGGCGCCGGCTGGGTGTGGTGTTCCAGGACTTCAGATTGCTGGAAGATCGGACCGCCGCCGAGAACATCGCATTCGCGCTTGAAGTGACCGGTGCAAGAACCGATACGATTGCAGCCCGGGTAATGCGAGTGCTCACCCAGGTGGGCCTTTCCGCCAAGGCTCGGGCGTACCCCCGCGAGTTGTCGGGCGGTGAGCAGCAGCGCGTGGCGATCGCCCGCGCGCTGGTGAACGACCCAGCCATTCTGCTGGCGGATGAGCCTACCGGCAACCTCGACGAGCGCGCCACCCGCGGAGTGTTTCAGCTACTGCGCGACATCAATGCGGGAGGAACTGTCGTGGTTATGGCGACGCACGATCTCGATCTGGTGCGCCAGACCTCCTATCGGATTATCGAATTGCGGGACGGCAGCGTGGCCTACGACAGCCAGCTGGACGAGGCACCGGCAGAAGCGTGAAGCTGCTCACCCGCGAAGCGCTGCTGTCCTTCCGGCGGGCGCCTCTCCTATCGGTTCTGTCCATCACAACAATCGCGTTTTCCCTGTTCACCGTTGGTCTCTTCGGCCTGGTGGCGCTGAATCTCCGGGAGGCGCTGAGGGGACTCGAGGAACGGGTAGAGATCGTTGCCTTCGTTCTTCGGGGGACACCTTCCGAGGCAATTGCGGTGGCCAGTCAGGATATCGCGGCGTTTCCCGAAGTGCAGGACGTGAGTTACGTGAGCGAAGAGGAAGCGCTCCAGCGCGCCCGCGCCGAACTGGTCGAGTTCCGGGACGCCTATCGCGATCTTCAGGTCAATCCATTGCCTGCTTCGATCGAAGTCCGCTTGAAGGATGGCTTCCGGGACGCAGCAACCGTGGAACGCGTGGCCCAGCGGCTCAAGGGCTTCGGCTTTATCGAAGATGTGCGATACGGACGCGAGTGGGTGCAGAAGCTCGATTATCTCCGCAACATTACCGGCCTGGTCGGCCTGGTCATTGGGATGGCCTTTGCCGCAGTTGCGGTCGTGATCATCGGTGTGACTATCCGGCTCACGATTCTCCAGCGCGCCCGCGAGATCTCGATCATGCGGCTGGTGGGCGCGACCAACTGGTTCATCCGGGGACCGTTCCTGCTGGAGGGCGCACTGAAAGGGTTCCTCGGAGGACTGCTCTCCCTCGTCCTCTGCTACGCAGGATATCTCCTGTTCCGCGACAAGAGCGGCGGCACCCTCTCAGGGCTGGTGTTCTTCCATCCTGAGCACATGCTCTTGATCATCATCTTCGGGGTGCTGCTCGGCCTTGCCGGGAGCCTCGTGAGCGTGGGAAGGCACCTGAGGCATGTGTAGGCGGGAAAGCGGGAAAGCGGGGAAGCCGGGAGGTCGGCTCCGACTGCACGCTGCGCTCAGGCGGGTTGTTTCTTTCCCGCTCCCCCGCTTCACCGCTTCCCCGCTCCGCGGGCTGGCAATACTTCTCCTCGCGACTGTGCCGGCGCGCGCCCAGGGAAACCCGGATCTCGAGGAAAGCCGTCGCCGATTGGAAGAGATTCGCGCCGAGCGGGACCGGCTCCAGCGTCAGCGGGAGCGGTTACAGGGGCAGGTACACGACGTCAACGACGAGCTGAGCAACCTGGAACGGCAGCGGGAATCGACCCAGCGAATTGTCGGAGAGATCGAGCGACAGATTGGCGGGCTGGCCTCGCAGCTCGACCGTTCGAGCGCCGAGCTGATTCTGGCGCAGGACAATCTCGCCGAACGCCGAGCGGTGCTGGAGCGGCGGCTGGTGGATATCTACAAGCGGGGACCGCTCCACACCTTTCAGGTTTTGCTCGCCGCGGAATCCTTTGGTGATCTGCTCAGCCGGTACAAATACCTCTATTTAACCAGCGAACAGGACCGCACCCTGGTCGAGGACGTAGAGCAGCTGCGCAACCGCGTGGTTCAGCAGCGGAACAACATCCTGAACGTTCGAGGAGAGCTGGATCGCCGCCGGGAGGAACGGGAAGCGGAGTTCAGCCGGTACACCCAACTCGCCTCCGAGCGCGCCCGAAAGCTCCAGACTCTTCAACGCTCGGCCCGCAGCACGGAGCGGCGGCTGAGCCAGCTGCAGCGGGACGAATCCCGGCTGAATGGGCTGCTCGCGTCGCTGGAACGGTCTCGCCGCGACGAGCTGGCACGAGGCGCGCTCCGGGGCGCGGTGGCCACCCCGGGAACAATCACCACAGCGGATCTAGGCAAGCTCGATTGGCCGGTGGAAGGCGCGATCGTGTACCGCTTCGGGCGGGATACGCTCCCCAGCGGCGGCATTATTCGATGGAACGGAGTTGGCATCGCGGCGCCGATTGGCACCGACGTCAAGGCGGTGGAAGCGGGGAAGGTCAGGCTGGTGGGACAGTTCGGCACCTACGGCCTCACGATCGTCCTGGAGCACGGCAACGGATACTACTCCGTGTATTCCCACCTCGAATCAGCCGAGGTGAAGCTCGGCGCTTCCATCGACAAAGGCCGGGTGATCGGGACCGTTGGAGGCCAGAACTCGGATTACGGACCGCACCTTCACTTTGAGATCCGGGGAGAGAACCAGATCGCGCTGGATCCGGCAACCTGGCTTCGAAGGAGGTGAGGGTTGCTAGCCGGCAGCTTTACTTGCCGCTTTGCCTCTTACAGCGCCACTCCTATCCGCTCGATCGATTGCGCCCGGCCGCGGAGCAACGCGGCCTCCGCCATGGCGAACAGGTCTTGCGGGTCCTGGGCCGCTGGATGAGGAAAGGTCACGATACCGGCGCTGAACCGGCTCGCATCGAGGCGCGGGTCGTTTTCCAGGGGGATCGAGGTGAGCCGCTCCCGCACCCGCACCACTGACTGGCGGGCGCCTGACTCCCCCGTTTCGGGCAGCACAATGGCGAACTCATCCTGCCGGTAAGGAAGCACCAGGTCGGGTAGCCTGAGCTCCCGGCGAAGCGTGCGGCTCACCTCGTTCCGAAGCCGGGTGGACGCCTCCGGTCCCAACCGCTCCTCCGACCCCTGCAGCTCGTCGATTCCCAGCA
>DASPKB010000403.1:0-3955 GCA_035628315.1 Gemmatimonadales bacterium
TGCGAACCTTGACTCTGACGTCGAACATCAGCGGTCTCGCGCCCGCACTCACGGCCACCGTTCCGCAGGAGTGCAATGCCGCGGTGCAGAACAACTGGGGCGCGCCGCTCGACAAGGCCAGTCCATGCTTCAACTACTTCCCCATCATCTACCGCTACGGGGACCTAAACATCTCCGGTTCCGGCATGGGGCAGGGCATTCTGCTGGTCGAAGGAAATCTCAACGTGCAGGGCCAGATCTCCTTCTTCGGTCCGGTGATTGCTACCGGAACTGTCGACGTCCGCGGTACCGGCACCGACGACGTCAAGTTCTTTGGCGGGATCATCGCCTCCGATGTGGAGCTGGACGACAGCCGCTTGAATGGTAACGCAACCGTCTTGTACTCGTCCTGCGCAGTTCGTCGGGCCTTGCAGGGCTCCGGTACGGTCACCCGGCTGGCCGAGCGCGGTTGGATCCAGCTCAACTAGCACCGGGGTGGTCGCGTCGGCGTAGCTCTAGACCTTCGCGCACTAAGCCGGTACTACGCCGCTGGTCGCCCGGGTGCACCTTGCACGATCAGGAGAATGGAGGCGCCGGTGCAGGGCCCACGCGCGGGACTTACGCTGGTCGAGGTTCTGGTAGCACTCGTTGTCCTGGGTGTCGGCATTCTGGCGCTCAGCGGGTCGTCCTCCATGATTACCCGCATGGTCGGCCGGGGTAAGTCAGAGACCCATGCAGCCATCGCGGCATCCCGCCGGGTGGAGCTGCTGCGGCAGGCCGCGAGGTCAAGCACCCCTCCGTGTGCCGCGGCAGAGTTCGCCAGTGGCGGTCCTGTAATCGAAGACGGGCTCAGCCAGTCCTGGACAGTGACTCCTGCCGGTCCCGTCCGGCGGGTCCGCGTCACCGTTTCCTATCCCACAGTTCGCGGCATCCGCACCGCCGTTCTGGAGACCGCTGTTGCATGCTAGGAACGCACGGCCGGCAGGGTTTCACCCTCGCCGAGATCATGGTTTCCACCGCAATCATGCTCATCGTGGCTGGGGCCGTGTATCAGTCGCTCTTTCTGACCGGAAGACTCTCGCGCGCTCAGGTCCAGCAGGTCGATGTGCAAAGCAGTGTCCGAAGCGCGGCTCTAATTCTCGGTCACGAGTTCCGATCATTGGGTGCAGGTGTGGGTTCTTCGGGCAGCGAGAGCGACCTGCTGAGCCTCGGGCCGTCCGCCCTGGTATACCGCGCCGAGCGGGGCTTCGGGCTCCTCTGCCTGCCCGCAGGCGCTGGCCGGATCACCCTTGGGCGGGCGAGCTTCGCCGGCCACCGCGATCCCCAGCCGGGCCGGGACAGCGTGTCCCTGTTCGTGGAGGGAGATCCGGCCTCGGCCAACGACGATAACTGGCTGGCGCTCGGCATCTCCGGGGTCGGCGCGCGTAGCTGCGCCAATGGCGAAAGCCCCGGCATCGATCTCAGCGTCGGCCCGTCGCCCGTGTTGGAAGGTCTGCCTCCCGGCACGCCGGCCCGGATCCACGAGACAGTTGAGCTGCGGCTCTACCGTTCCGAAAACCGGTCGTGGCTTGGCATGCGCTCGGTCAGCGCGCAGGAGAACATTCAGCCGCTGGCCGGCCCACTGCGCGATGCTGATGGCCTCCGGCTCGAATACCTGAGCGGCGCCGGACTTCCCACCGGCATTGCCGCGGAGGTTCGCAGCATACGGCTCAGCCTGCAGGGGCAAAGCGACAGAGCTGTGCAGGTCGGCGCCCGCGCCGGCGAGCCTGCCGCCGATTCGCTCAGCGCTCTGATCACACTGAGAAATGCCAAACGCTGAGCCGTGCCGCAGCGGCGAGAGGGGAGTGGCGCTTGGCGCCGCGGTGTTTGCCCTGGCGGTGATGGGCGGGCTCGTAGCCGGCAACTTCATGACCGGATGGCTCGAGCACCAGAGTGGCCGGAATACCCTCTTTGCAGTTCAGGCAGCCGAAGCCGCCGAAGCCGAGCTTTGGGAAGCGGCCGCCGCGGCGCCACGTGGCGCGCTCGCGGCTCTCGTTCCTGGAGGAGCCGGCCACCAGCTCGAGGCGGTGTCGTTCAACGGTGTAATGGTCCAGCGCGAGATCTTTCGCCTCACCGAGCGATTGTTTCTGATCCGCGTGCGCGCGAGCAGAACCGATGCTGGCGGAACGCCCCTGGCCATACGATCACTGGGGCTCTTGGTGAAGTTCGCCGCCGACTCGGCAAGCGCGGTAGCGCTGGTGCCAGTGGCCCAACGCCCGTGGGTCCAACTGTACTGACTGCCAGAACTTGCACGGTTGCTGGCGGTGTTTAAAACACTGCTGCATCCCGAGAAACCGCTTGCGAAAGAGAAGAAGCAGGCGGTGCGATGGCGTGCAGATAACTGGTATTTCCCCGGTTAAATGGTCGCGGCGTAAGCGATTACCAAACTGCAATTTGTTGGCACATCGGTTGCCCCGACACCGCCCCGATATCTTGACGCCTCCTCAACCTGCGGACACGTATGGGACTCTTTGGGCGCAAGGCGATGACGGTCGGGCTGGACATCGGCAGTGGCCTGATCAAGCTCGTCGCCATCTCGCACGCCAATGGTGGTCCGGTACTGACGAAGGTCGCTTTTACCAGTATCGGTAACGACGCCATCGTCGAGGGGGAGATCATGGACCCCGGCATGGTGGCCGAAGCCATCAAGGAGTGCATGTCGGCTGCGGGGGTCAAGACCAAGCAGGTCGTAACCGCAGTCGGCGGCCGTGACGTGATCGTCAAGAAGATCACCATGGACCGGATGCAGGAAGCCGATGCCCGCGAGGTGATTCGCTGGGAAGCCGAGCAGCACGTTCCGTTCGATATGGACAGCGTGGAGCTCGATTTCCAGATCCTGGACCCCGAAGGTGAGGGGCTCCAGATGACCGTGCTTCTGGTGGCTGCCAAGCGCGAGCTGGTGGAGCACAAGGTCGCCCTTCTGAACGACGTCGGTCTCCAGGCCACGATCATCGACGTGGACGCGTTCGCGCTCCACAATGCGTTCGAGATCAACCACCCCGAGGCCATGAACGGGGTCGTGGGTCTGGTCAACATCGGTCACGAAAACACCAACATCTATATCCTGGACGATGGCGTTCCCGTGCTGACCCGCGACATCCCGGTCGGCACCCGCCGGTTCCGCGAGGACCTCCAGCGCGAGCGCGGCCAGTCGGCCGAAGAAGCCGAGCAGATGCTCCAGGGCAGCGCGTCGGGCGAGATCCCCGAGGGGTTTCTGCAGACCCGCACCGAGGAGCTCGCCGTAGGCATCGAGCGCGCCGGGGCGTTCCTGCAGACCGCCAGCCGTTCGGCCGGCGGAATCGGGCGGATCTTCATCACCGGTGGTGGCTCCAGGATCCCGCGGCTCAGCCGTGCCTTGGGCGATCGGCTCAAGATCCCGGTGCAGCTGGCCAATCCGATCGAGAAGCTCCAGGTGGCAGACGGCGTATTCGACACCATGCAGGTAGACGAAGTCGCGCCGCTGCTGATGCTCCCGATCGGCCTAGCCCTGCGTACCGCAGCCTGACCCCGACCCAGGGATCCATCACCCAATGATCACCGTCAATCTCCGGCCCGGGCAGAAGCGCAAGCGGCGCGCAGGCAACCCCTTTGCCGGGCTGCTGAATGGTTTCAGCGGGCTCAAGGAGCTCGGCGCCAAGATCAAGGACCCGCTGCTCATGGGCGCGGTGGGCGCATGGGTGTTCGTAGCGGCCGGTCTGGGTCTGATCTACTTGAACCAGGTCCGCCAGCTCTACACCCTGGAGCCCCGGCTGGAGCAGGCTCGGAGCGAGCACAAGCGGTTCAAGGCCTTTCTGGCCGACAAGCGGCGGCAGGAGAAGATCCGCGACTCGCTGCTGGCTCAGATCACGGTGATCCGCGACGTCGATGGCGATCGCTACATCTGGCCGCATCTGCTGGACGAGATCACCAAGGCGCTTCCGGCGTACACCTGGCTGGT
>DASPKB010000404.1:0-2744 GCA_035628315.1 Gemmatimonadales bacterium
CACGTTCAAGATTCGCCGCAGGAAGACCCGGATGGCCAGGAACCCTCGAACCGGCGATCCGGTGGAGGTGGCGGCGCGTCCGGTCCCGGTGTTCAAGCCCAGCAAGGAGTTGCGGGCTCTGGTGGCGGACGAAACCACCTCGGAGGCAGAACCGGCTCAAGGGATGTAACCCGAATGGATGCAGGTGCTCAGACCGCCCGGCTCGCATCACCGGGCGGCCTTTCTTTTTCCGCCGGCTCTCAGCACTGGCCGTCGGTCTCGCCGTTCACTTCCAGTGTACCTTTCTATCATGACAACGACGGAGCGAGCAACACTCACGGTCCGGATCCTCCTGTTTGGGAGCTACGCGGAATTCCTGGGACGTGAAGCGTTGGAGCTGGCGCTTCCCGAGCCGGCAACCATCGGTGATGCTGTAGCTCGCCTACGGTCGTTCCCCGGAGGAAACCGACTGCCGGCTCGTCCGCTCTGTGCGCTGAATCTCTCCCAGGTGCCGGCAGAAGCTCCGCTCTCGAGTGGTGATGAGCTCGCCATCCTTCCGCCGCTGGCAGGGGGGTGACGCCATGTTCCTGAGATTCACTCCGCTGGAGCTCGGCGAGCTCATTGCACAGGTGGAATCGCCTGCGCGAGGCGGAGTTGCTTCGTTCCTGGGCCTGGTCCGGAACCACCACGGCGGCCGGCAGGTGGTCCGGTTGGAGTACTCAGCCTACGAGCCGATGGCGGAGGCCGAGTGTGCCCGCATCGTGGCGGAGGCCGAGGAGCGCTGGGACTGTGGCGTTGCCCTCGCGCATCGCATTGGCATGCTCGACGTGGGGGAGGTTGCCGTAGCCGTGGCTGCCGCGTCTCCGCATCGCGAGGAGGCCTTCGCTGCCTGTAGATATGCAATTGAGGAGATCAAGCGGCGGGTGCCGATCTGGAAACGGGAGTTCTTTGTTGATGGAGGGGTGGAGTGGGTCGGCAGCGGGGCGCGAAGCGAACTGCTGCGGGACACCACGGGGCGATGAAAGAGAGCATATGAGCACCGGCGTACTGCCCCTCCGTCCCGTGGCCCCGCTGCCCGACCGGCTTGGCCGTCCCCTTAAATCACTGCGGGTCTCAGTGACCGACCGCTGCAACATGCGATGTCGCTATTGCATGCCGGCTGAGGATTATGTCTGGCTTCCGCGGGACTCCATCCTCTCTTTCGAGGAAATCGACAGACTCGTTCGCATCTTCCTGACACTCGGGGTCGAGAAGGTAAGACTTACTGGGGGGGAGCCCCTCCTGCGGCAGGGTCTGCCGACGCTCGTTTCCCAGCTTCGGCAGCACCAGCAACTCCGTGACATTGCACTCACCACCAACGGCATCCTCCTCGCGCGGCATGCGGACGAGCTGCGACGCGCGGGACTCGACCGGGTGACCATCAGCCTGGACACCTTACGGCCCGGGCGGATGCTGGCGTTTGCCCGCTCCCCACGTCATGCGGACGTACTCGAGGGCATCAGCGCGGCTCGCCGTTCGGGACTCGCGCCCGTCAAACTGAACGTGGTGGTGATCCGTGGGTACAACGATGATGAGCTCGCGGACCTTCTCGAATTCGCCCGCGACCAGTGTGCTGAGGTTCGATTCATAGAGTACATGGACGTCGGCGGGGCCACGGAGTGGTCGATGCACCAGGTGGTCGGCCGGGGCGAGATCCTGGAGCGCCTCGAGCGGCTGCATGGCACCATCACGCCGGTCCCGCAGCGCGACTCCGCCCCGGCGGAGCAGTTTCTCCTCTGCGATGGGACCCGATTCGGAGTGATCGCGTCCACCACTGCTCCATTCTGTGGCAGCTGCGATCGCAGCCGGCTCACGGCCGACGGCACCTGGCTGCTCTGTCTCTATGGTGAAAATGGGCTGGATCTCCGCGAGGCGCTCCGGTCCGGCTTATCGGATTCGGAGATTGCCGCCCGTATTGCCGACTCCTGGAGTGGCCGCATGGACCGTGGGGCCGAGGCGCGCGTGGAATCGCCTGCTCGCGGGGCGCTCTACCAGTTGGCCTCTTTGCAGGCTGATCCGCACCGGGAAATGCACACCCGGGGCGGCTGATGGCGCTGCATATAGCGCTCATCCAGCCCCAAATCCCTCCCAATACCGGCAACATCGCGCGGCTCTGCGCGGCCACTGACAGCTCCCTTCACCTTATCGAGCCGCTCGGTTTCACCATCAACGATGCCGAAGTGCGCCGAGCCGGGCTCGATTACTGGGATGCCGTGGATCTCTGGATTCATCCCAACTGGTTCGCGTTCCGGGACGCGATGGACCGGAATCGTTGCCTCTACTTCTCCGCGCGGGCGGAGCGCAGTTACTGGGAGGCTCCATACCGGCCAAACAGTTGTCTGGTATTTGGGAGCGAGACAGAAGGCATGCCGCAGAGGATTCTGGAGAAGCACCCCGAGCGCTGCTTCACGATTCCGATGGCCGGCCCCGTCCGGAGTCTGAATCTGGCGAATGCGGTCAGTATCGTACTGTACGAAGCGATACGGCAGGTCAGTCGGCATGAGTACTCGCAAACTCGTGATCTGTGACTCCCGACTCGCGAGTTGGTGCAACTATATTCCGCCTGTCTAGTGCCAGAAATCTGACACAACGCTCAAGAGAGCTACCGGAGAATGCTGAACAAGGTCGCGGTGGTGGGGGCAGGGAACGTCGGCGCTACGGCCGCACAGAGACTGGCAGAAAAGAATCTCGCGCGCCAGGTGGTGATGATCGACGTCGTCGACGGG
>DASPKB010000405.1:0-5754 GCA_035628315.1 Gemmatimonadales bacterium
GCAGATGGGGCAGGAAGGATCCTTTCGGAGCTGGAGCTCTCGGAACCGGAGCTTGAGCGCATCGAATAGCAACAGCCGCCCCACCAGGGAATCCCCCGCACCGATGATCCACTTGATCGTTTCCAGCGCCTGGATGCTCCCGATGATGCCGGGGAGAACACCGAGAACTCCGCCCTCGGCGCAGCTGGGAACCAGTCCGGGAGGCGGTGGCTCGGAGTACAGGCACCGATAGCAGGGCCCCTCCTTGGCATAGAACAGCGAGGCCTGGCCTTCAAACCGGAAAATGCTGCCGTAGACGTTGGGCTTGCCCAGCAGCACGCAGGCATCGTTGACCAGGTACCGCGTAGGAAAGTTGTCGGTCCCATCCACTACGATGTCGTACTCCCGAAGAATCTCCAGCGCATTCGCCGACGTGAGCCGGGTTTCATGCTTCTCGATCCGGACATTCGGGTTCACATCAGTGAGACGTGACTCGGCGGATACGAGCTTGGGCTGTCCCAGCGTCGACGTGCCGTGCACGATTTGACGCTGAAGGTTGGTAAGGTCCACGACGTCGAAATCCACAATGCCGATGGTACCCACGCCTGCCGCCGCCAGATACAGGGTGAGCGGCGAGCCCAAGCCGCCCGCTCCCACAGTGAGAACCCGAGCGGCCTTGAGCTTCCGCTGCCCCGCCATTCCCACCTCGGGCAGCAGCAGGTGTCTGGAGTAGCGAAGCACCTCCGCCTGTGACAGACCGGGTTCGGTTCCCACGCCTGGAGAGCCTCCGGCGATGCTGGGCACGATTGTGAGCACATCCCCCGGTCGGACCACTGTCGCAGTCGAGTCGAGATGCCGAATGTCGGTCTCGTTGAGGTACAGGTTGACGAAACTGCGGAGCCGTCCGTCATCCTGAAGCAGATGCCGCTTAAGGCCGGAATGCGTGGCAAGCAGGCCCTCAAGCACTTCACCAACGGTGGTACCTGAAAGCTCCAGCGTGTCCTGCCCCGCGGTGAAGCTACGGAGTGGAGTGGGGATGGTAACGGTCACAGACATGGCATTACACCTCGGTGAAGACATCGAGCAACTCGGCTTCCATAGCCGAGCGGTCGTCCCGGAGAACCCAGCTGGCGATGTCGCGGGCGCGACCAGCGTCAACCCGCACGATGACGTAGCTGTACCAGGGCCAGGCATGTTCCCGGTCAAAAGCCGACGGCAGGGCTGGATGATCCGGGTGCGAGTGATAGAACCCGACGGTCTCGAGCCCGGCGCTCCCTATCTCACCCTCTGCGCTTCGGAGATCGTCCGCGCTGATGAGGTACCGATGGGGATCGTCCGTGCGCCGGTTGGATACTGGGTGCAACCGAAAAACCTCCTTGACGCCATGACCGACGCGGCCGGCCAGCAGCCCACAACACTCCGCGGGATAGGCCAGCTCGCCCTCGCGCCGGATATCATCCAGCAGGGACTCACTTACTCGCAACGTCATCGAGGTGCCCAGCGGTGGGGCTCGCTCAGATACCGCACGCCGGTGTCGCAGCCAATTGCTACCACGACCGCATCCGCTTCGCGGTCCAGGATGTCGAGCCCCGCGGCTACCGCTGCTCCGGCTGACCACCCTACGAGGAAGCCCCGGTGCGCCAGCTCGCGCGCGGTCCGATCCGCCGTTTCAGTGGCGATTTCGGCGACGCTGTCCAAGAGCGATGGCTGGTACAACGCCGGCGGGTGCGGAGTCGTCGCGAGGTGCTTCAGACCTTCGAGCCCATGATACGGCGAGTCCGGCTGCACCCCCACCAACCGAACGTCCGGATTCCGCTCCTTCAGAAACCCTCCGGTACCCATCATGGTTCCTGTTGTTCCCAGAGCGGCTACGAAATGGGTGATTCTCCCGTCGGTCTGTTTCCAGATTTCAGGTCCAGTCGTTTCCCGGTGTGCCTGGGCGTTCGCAGGGTTGCTGTACTGGTCGGCGAAGTAATAGCGCTCCTGCTCGGCGGCCAGCTCGCGGGCGCGGGCACTCGCGCCCTCGGTGCCTTCCATTCGATCGGTCAGGATGACCTCGGCGCCATACACTTCCAACAGTTCGCGCCGCTCCGGGCTGGCATTGGCTGGAAGACAGATCGTCACTTCGATGCCGGCAGCGGCACCGAGCATCGCATAGGCGATTCCGGTATTGCCGCTGGAGGCGTCGAGCAGTCGCCGGCCAGGCAGCTCGCCCCGGCAGAGCGCGTCCCGCAGAATCGCCCGCGCCGCGCGGTCCTTGACGCTCCCACCCGGATTCAGCCATTCCGCCTTGAGCAGAAGCCGCCCACCCGCTGGGCTTCGAGCAATCGGAAAAAGTGGGGTATTTCCCACTGCCTGCCAGAGCTCCGGCTCGTTACTGGAGGTCAGATTCAAACCCATTTCCCCAAACAAAAAACCCGACCGCTGAGGGTCGGGCTCGTCCTCGAAAGAATGCATCAACTTGCCGACGATATCCCGACCAGCTCCTGAACGTCCGATTCCTGTTTCATCAGATCGGCGAGAGAAATACTGGCAAGCAGCTCGTCCACCCGCTGCTGAAGAGCGAACCACACCGGCCTGATGCTGCAGGTATGTCCCGGATTACATCGATCGGCGTCCACCGGGTGTGTGGCGCAATTGATCTCGAAGGTCTGGTGCTCCGAGGCCGCCATCACGTCTCGCACCGAAATGCTCGCCGGCTCCTTGGCCAGATAGTAGCCACCACGGGCGCCGCGAACACTCTCGACCAAACCCGCCCGACGCAGGCGAAGCAGAATCTGCTCGACGTAGTCCGCCGGGAGCCGCTCTATGTCGGCGAGCTCGCGCGCGGCAATCGGGCCGCTGCCCTTCCGGCCCCGCTTTGCAAGGTGGATCGAGATGATGAGACTGTATTCCGTCCAGGTGGTGACCCGCATAGATGGAATATGCCCGCGAAAACAGGCGGAATCAATGTGCCGGCTCAGCTTTTATCGGCGGACGTCCATCGGGCAACTTCTTCGGCGCTCATGTTGCCGTATGGCCGGATCCGCGCGTCGCGGAAAGTTCCGCCCAGGACATCGCCGAGGTACTGGGACCAGGAGAGTAGAGTGCCGTAGCAGACCGGCTCACCCGGCTCAGGGGCTGCAAGCTCGCCTTCGAGCCGCTGCATCAGCTGCCGCATCACCGCTTCCGGAACCCGGGCGCGGGCCGAGGGAAAGATGAACCCAAACAAAACCAGATGAGCCAGCAGCACCCGCCAGTGCGCTCCAAAGCGGCCGATCAGCCGCTCCCAGTCCAGCCGCTCGCCCAGCGCAAGGATGAGGTGGGACACGTCCGCTCCGTCGTAGCGCTCCCGCTCCATGACGTAGGCCTTCGACCAGATGGTCTCCTCCGGCGGGGCAATTTTGACCGGGACGGTAAGCACTTCGCCGTCAATGGCGTGATCGAACCAGCCGTCATCCACGGTGGCAATGCCGTTCCCCGAGCTGAAGATCACGTCAATAAACCCTTCCGGAGACCTGATCTTGGCCAGCCAGTGCGAAAACACCAGCTCGGTCTCGTAGCCTGCCGACGCACAGGCTTCGAGCAGGCGCTGCACGTCGGCGGGACGGGCGAAGATGTCGAGATCTTTGGTCGATTTGTCGATGCCGGCCTGGTGGATGAAGGCGAAGGCGCCCCCTACCAGGAACGGCACCTTGGCCCGGTTCAGCACTTCCATGGCGTCGCGATAGAACAGTCGGGACGGGGTCTCGACCAGCGACTGCGTGGGTGCGAGCGCCATGATGGACTCCACTGAGGGATTTGTTCATTTTAGGTCTGCCCCCCTCCCCTCGGGTGTGGCGCGCGTCACCGCAGGCGAATCATTGGAACCCCTGAATTGGTCCGCAATGACGAAGACAAGTGGCACGATACGTGTTGCCGCGGTGGGAGACATCCACCTGGGCGGGAAGGGTCTGGAGCCTGCGCTCCAGATTCTGATCAGCCAGGTGGCCGACCACGCCGACATCCTTGCCCTGTGTGGCGACCTGACGGACCGGGGAGATCCCGACGAAGCCCGGCAGATGGCCAAGGCACTCGGCGCCACAACGGTGCCCATTGTCGCTGTGCTCGGAAATCACGATTACGAGTGTGACCGGGTATCTGAGGTCACTCACATCCTCGCGGATGCCGGTGTTCGGGTGCTCGATGGCGAGGCACAGGAGGTGCTCGGGATCGGTTTTGCGGGCGTGAAGGGGTTTGCCGGCGGCTTCGGACGGGGAGCGCTCGGTCCCTGGGGAGAGCCGCTGATCAAGCAGTTTGTGCGCGAGGCCGTGGATGAGGCACTGAAGCTGGAGACCGCATTGAGCCGCCTTCGAACCGAACGGAAGGTGGCACTGCTGCATTACTCCCCGATAGCCGAAACGGTCGATGGTGAGCCGCCGGAGATTTACCCCTATCTCGGCTCTAGCCGCCTCGAGGAGCCTCTCTCACGGTACCCCGTGGATGTGGTATTCCACGGCCATGCTCATCATGGAGCGGTTCAGGGACGAACCCGAAACGGGATCCCGGTCTACAATGTGTCCATGATGTTGCTGCAGCGAACTTACCCGCAGTATCCGGCGTTCCGGGTCATAGAGCTACCGGTGAAGGGCCCATCCGTTGAAATCGAGCAGCCCGTGGCCGGGGTAACACCACTCCGGCGAGTCACCGACCGTCCCGGCGCTTCGTCGGCTGGTTAGCGGAATCTCCGGGCACGCCTGGCTCAGTCATAGCCCGCAGGTCTAGAACTTCCTCGAGCTCCTGTCCTGCCAGAAGCTTCTTCTTCATCACCAGCTCCTTGACCGTGAGCCCGCTCGCTACCGCCTCCTTGGCCAGCTTGGCTGCCTCGGCGTAGCCAATCCTGGGCGCCAACGCCGTGACCAGCGCCGGACTGCGCTCCAGCCAGTAGGCGCACTGCGCCTCGTCCGCTTCGATGCCCTCCACGCAGCGCTCGGCCAGAACCGCGCTCGCGTTCCCCACGATGATCAGGGCAAACACCATGTTATGGGTGATCACCGGCATCATGACATTGAGCTCGAGTTGTCCGGCTTCGGCGGCCAATGCCACGGTTGTGTCGAGCCCGAGCGCCTGATAGCAAACCTGGTTTACCATCTCGGCGATAGACGGGTTCACCTTGCCCGGCATGATGCTCGAGCCGGGCTGAACTGCAGGCAAAAGAATTTCGGCGAGGCCGGTACGAGGTCCTGAAGCCAGCAGCCGGATGTCGTTCGCGAGTTTGTTGAGATCCAGCACGTAGGCCCGAAGCACGCCGCTCAGCGTCGCCACATCACCCATGGACTGCATCAGCTGAACCAGGTCCTGCCCGGGACGAAGCTCCAGACCGCTCACCTGCGCGAGCTCCTCCACCATCAACCCGGCGTATTCCCGCTCGGCGTTCAGCCCGGTGCCAACCGCCGTTCCTCCGATGTTCAGCTCGCGGAGCCAGTCCGCCGCAGCCTCGAGCTTGACCCTGTGCCGCTCTACGGTTCGACCGTAGGCAGTGAACTCCTGACCGAGCCGAATCGGGGTAGCATCCTGAAGATGAGTGCGGCCGGACTTGATTATGTGGTCGAACTCCTTCCCCTTGGCCAGTAGCGCGCCGGCGAGCCGGTCGAGCTTGCGCAGGGTCGGCTTCATAGTGGCGAGAGTGGCGAGACGCATGGCCGTGGGAATCACGTCATTGGTGCTCTGGGCCATGTTGACGTGGTCGTTGGGATGCACGGGCGTGTACTCGCCGCGCCTGCCGCCCAGGATCTCGTTCGCGCGGTTGGCGAGCAC
>DASPKB010000406.1:0-7761 GCA_035628315.1 Gemmatimonadales bacterium
AGCACGCTGCAAATGGCTGTTTCGGCTACGAACCCCCCGGGGGTGAGCAGCAGGGCGTCATCCGCCTCCGCTCCTCTGGCCCGGTCCAGCGCGCGGTCGAACTGAGTCCGCTCGGTGGTCTTGTACGGGTACGCGTGATGCGCCACCCGCGAGATAATCAGCTTGACCGGTTCCGGAGGATCCACCAGCCGCTCACTGGTCTGCACGCCGCGCATGCCGACCTGAAGCCGGTGGACCCGATCAGAACCCCCTTCGGGCGGGGGAAGTTCCGGCGGCAATGGAATGCCCAACGCCTTGCAGCTGACGGCAAGACGCCGGACGTGGAGGTACCAAAGCGGTGCAGTACCACCGCGGACGCGAATCGTCTCGATCAATCCGGGAGCGGTGTGGCGCATGATCAGGTTACCGGAGCCGTAACCCGGCTCTCCGACCAGCTCCTGTAGGTAGTCGCGCCGAGAATGATGGCGCCGCCGAGCAGAGCCCAGAGACCGGGCGCCTCCCGGTGCACCAGCCAGGCCCAGAGGGGGTTGAGCACCGGCTCCAGCAGGAGAATGATCGATGCCTCCACTGCAGGAATGTGCCGGATGGCGCTGGTGACGAACACGTATGCAAGCGCGATCTGAAAAACGCCCAAGTAGCCGATGATAGCCCAGTCGGCGGCGACGGACCGGGTCTCGACCGGAAGCGCCAGTGGAAGCGCTACCACGAATGCAGTCAGATTGCCGGACACGACCGCGGCCTGAGGGGAGCCCCGCCCCTCACCGGCGGTGAGCCACCGGAGTCCGCCCACCGCCAGTGCCCAGCAGAACCCGCTAGCCAACGCCAGCAGATTGCCATGCTCCGGGTCGGGGGCAGACGCCGCAGGCTGATCCACGCCCACAAAGAACAGGGCGAGGCCAACCCCAACCGCCAGCATGAAACCAAGGTCTTCCCGCCGCACGGGCTCCTTCAGCAGCCAGGGAGCCAGAAACAGCATGTAGAGCGGAGCGGTTGACTGCAGGAAGATGGTGTTAGCCGCGGTGGTGAGCCGATTGGCCAGAACGAAGAGCGTAAGACACGCAGCGTAAGCAACCCCGACCAGGCCGGCCTGCCAGCTCCAGCCCCTGCGGGAAGCAGGGGTCATCAACCAGAGCGCCAGCGCGGCGATGCCCGAGCGGAAGCTCGCGATCTGCCACCCGGTGAAGTCGGCCGCCTTGATGGCCGCGCCTCCGGTGGAGAACAGGAGTGCTGCGGCCAGCAACTGAGTCCGGGCAGCAGAATTGGGGCGCATTCGGGGGAAGATGGGGGAAGCAGACTCCCGGGACCAGGGATCGAGCCGGCGCGGTGAGCGTCACCACATCAAGCTTCGCCTCATGGGACCAATTTGGGCCATCTACGCACCTGGGAAACAAAACCGGGATGGAACCGAGCTCTGACTTTTCACTTTGAGGATATGATGTCCCTCCTGCAAATGCTTCAGCAACAACTAGGCGGTCAGACTGTAAACCAGATCAGCCAAAAGATCGGCGCCGATCCGGGTACCACGAGCAATGCCATCGACGCGGCTTTGCCGCTTCTCCTCAGCGCGGTGGCCCGCAACGCCTCCAGCGGAGACCGGGCCCAATCGCTCGATCGAGCGGTTGACCAGGATCACGACGGGAGCATCCTGGATGATGTTCCCGGCTTCGTCGATCGCGCGCAGAGTGGGCCCGGCGCGGGCATCCTGCGTCATGTCCTGGGCGGGCGGCAACAAAGCGTACAGACCGGTTTGAGCCAGGCCACTGGGCTCGAGACGGGCAAGACTGGCCAGCTGCTCACCATGCTCGCACCTCTCGTGATGGGTGCGATCGGAAGGACGAAACGGGAGAACCAGCTCGACAGAAATGGGCTCTCGACCATGCTGACCGGCGAACACGAACGGCTCAAGGAATCGGCGCCTGGTGTAATGGGTGCACTGAGCCGGTTTCTCGACCAGGACAGCGACGGCTCGGTGATGGATGATGTGGGCGGTATGCTGGGTAAGGCGTTCGGGAGATAGCTACCAGGGTTTGAGGTCCACCTCCTTGCGTTCTTCTGCCGAGCCGGGGCGGCGCTGCGCCTCGGCTGCGGCGCTTCCGCCCGCTCCGGCCTTTCCGCCCTCTCCTCCCTGCTTCTTCTCCGCTGCGACCTGCCCGTAGTTAAGTAACGCGACCAGCAAAACTCCGCCAATCGCATTCCCCAGCACCGCAGGAACGATGAAGTCGCTCACCATCGTAACCCAGGAGGCTTGACCTCCGGCTGCCAGATAGAATGCCTCGACTGCGCCGGCAATCGAATGCGGGAATCCCAGCGCAGATATCGGAAAGGTGCAGAGCCAGATCAGTGCGATTTGGGCGCCGGTCGAGCGGGTGGAGCCGAGCAGCCAGGCCAGCAGCGCCATGAGCCAGCCGGCGAACACCCCGCCATAGAGAATGCGATTGAACCCGCCGGAGGTGGCCTCGATGGCCATGTGATCCAGGGCGGGCCGAAGAGACGCTTCAACCATCGGCGTGCGCGCCAGTGCCCACCCAAATATGAGGGCGCCGATCATGTTCCCGAGGAGCAGGAGCGCCCAGATCCGGACCAGCTTTTTGAAACGATCACGGTCGCGGTGCTCCAGGAACGGTACCACCGGCACCAGGGTGTTCTCGGTGAACAGCTCGCTCCGGGCCATAATCACGAAGATGAACCCGAGCGGATAGGCGGCAGCGGCGGCAGCCTTGCGGTGCGTCTCCGAGACCAGATCCGAGACGAAGGCACTGGCGACAAAGCTGAACCCGATAACGAGCCCGGCCGCGAGCGCGGACCAGAGCAGCGCCGCCGCAGGCCGCTCGATCTCCTTCTCCGCCGGCTCGAGGATGTTGTCGTGGATCTCGACTGCCGTAAGCCGGGTCCCGCTCTCAGGCTCCTTCTCAGCCACCTTTGGGGTCTTCCTCCTTTTCCTTTTCTTTACCCTTGTCATCACCCGGCAGCGCCACTTGATCGCCGACCACGTCCTGGACATACAGCATCTTGATCGGGACGATAGCCGCGGCCAGCATAGGAACTGCTACCAGCAGCCCGACGAATCCAAAGACGAGGGACAAGACACCCTGAGTTGTAATGGTAAGGACCGGGGGGAGCTCCAGGCCGCGCTTCATCAGAAGCGGGGTGATGAGATTCGCCTCCACCTGCTGAATGGCTATGTAAGCCAGGGTTACGTAGACCGCCTTTTCGGGTCCATCAAGAAAGCTCATGGCGATGCCGGGAATGGCGGCTATGATCGGCCCCGCAATGGGCACGAACTCGAGAATGCCGGCAATGATGCCGAGGCCAATGGCAGCTTTGACATCGAGCAGGAGAAGAACTACCGCGGTAAGTGTGCCGACCGCGACCATGGCTACGAATTGGGTAAGCAACCAGCGGCGCAGCATAGTTGCGGTAGAGCTCAGCACTTCCCCTGCCCGGGGCCGGATACGATGGGGAAAGAGGTGCATGAGCCCTTTGTGGTAGGTCCGGGCATCGACGGCCACGAAGATGGCCACGAACAGGATCAGAATGAAACCCGCCAGCGCCGCCAGGGTTGAAGAGAAAAACCCGAATGCAAAACGGCCTACTCCCCCGAGCTGGTCCGCGAGTGCGCCACCGGAGCCTTGACCCCCCTCCCCCTGCTCTTCGCCTCCTGGCTTCGCTGGTTCCTGCCGTTCCGGTTCCTGACCCTGGCCCGCACGCCCCGGCTGCCTGCCCGCACCCGGTGCACCAGTATCGGGCTTTGCCCCCTGGCCGGCCGGCGCGGCGTCGGGAGCAACTTGCTCTAGGACCTGGGTGACTCCTTGCTGCCGTTCTCGAACCCAGGTCTGAATTTTTGTAATCGCCTGGGGCAGCTGTGTCTTCAGTTCCTGGAGCTGCCCGGTGATACTCGGCGCGGTGACAGCCCCCAGTCCTGCGAGAATGCCGAAGAAGCCGAACACCAGCGCGATAGCGCCGAGTCCCCTGGGAATTCTCCGACGCTCCAGCCAATCAACCCCTGCGGTGAGCGCCAACCCGAACAGGACGCCGAGGAAAGCCAGCAGCAGGACCGAGCGGCCGACCCAGAGCAGTCGCATCGCGATATAGAAGCCGGCGACAATGGCCACCGCCCGCAGAATGTCGCGGCTGCGCCAGCCTGGCCGCTCCTCCACTACCATACTCGCGCCTCCCGCGGTGACGGTTCTTTGAGCCAGCTGCCGGCAATGGCCAGTGTAGCGACGACATAGGCCAGCCCCGCCGGCACCCACATAATTACCCCGGCTAGCTGCTGGTCTTCCAGCGGAGTCAGTCCCCACGCTGCCGTGCTCGAGGAGTAAAGCGGGTACCAGAGACTGGATGAAAACGTCAGGAGGGCGCCGAGCAGGCTGGTGTGCACCGCGGTAGTAAAGAGGTACACCACGGCAAAGGGAGTTCCCAGCCGACCCTCGCGGCCACGGAATAGCGACCACCAGAAGAGAAGACCGGTACCTAGAAAGCTCAGGTGCTGCAGCGTGTGAACTGCCTCGCTGGCAAGCGTGGCCTGATACAGCGCCGGCGCATGCCAGACCCAAATGGCGACGGCGTGCAGAGTCCAGGCAGTCAGTGGCCGGGTCAACGCAGTCCAGAGCGTTCTCACCGGCCGCGCGGAAAACCAGGCCCCCGCTCTCTTCCTCAATCGCATGGGAACTGCCCAGAGAAAGGCGACAACCGGACGTCCGAGCACGAGCAGCGGCGCGGCAGCAGCCATCAGCAGCTCGTGCTGCGCCATATGCGCCGAGAAGAGCACCTCACCCAGGCGGTGCAGTGGGGAGACCAGTGCGATTAATAGGAGTACCCAGCCCGCGCCAAACGCCGCCGCTTCGCCTATCTGCAGGCCACGGCTCCGCCCGGCCCCCCTCCAGAGCGTCTTTACCCCACGCAGGTAGAGCCATCCGCTCAGAACCAGGCCGGCGATGACCGCAGGCTCGAAGCTCCAGGCAGTCCAGAGATCGTGGGGGGCCAGGGGCTGGCCGTCGTGAGCGTAGGCGGAGGAGGCTGAAAGGGCGGAGAGAGCGGAAATGGCGGAAAGGGCGGAACGCATCTTACTGGAGGATCCGCGTCTCCCGCAGAAACCGTACTTTCCGCCATCACCGCCTTCGTTCCTCACTGGCATGGATCCAGGATAAAGCTCGGGATCCACTGCGCCACAATGACCAGCGCGAACAGAACGGCCGTGAGCACGCCGAGGCCAGCCATGAACTGCGTGCGTCCCATTATGCCGCCCTCTCCGCCGGACCAGGTGGCGCCGCTCTTCTGCCAGGTACGCCAGGCCACGAGGCCGCCGAAGATCGCAAGAGAGAACGAGATCAGGTGAACCAGGTGAACCAGCAGCGAGGCGCGGGCCTGGCAGGCAACCGGAACGAGAGCGTAAGCGGTCTCGAGGTTGAACAGAAAAGCAATCGGCGGAAGGAGCAGGCCGGTCCAGAGAGCTCGAATGACTCCCTTGTCCGGCACCTCGGTTCGCGGATCTATGGCCATGGCTGCCTCGCGCTTACATAAAGTATGGCGAAAGAAATACGATCACATACAGCGGTAGCCACGCTGCCGTCAGAAAGTACCAGTAGAACGCGTTGTCATACACGCCCGAGAGGTCCCGCTCTTCCACCCGCCGGCCGAACATCAGGACAGTGATTGCGAGGGTCTCGGCCACCTCCAGAAACAGGAGGCTTCCGTGGGCCACCAGCGTCGCCCACGCGACGGAACCGTAGGCACTGGTGTCCCACCGGACGTTTAGTGCCCGGAACTCGAAGATCCGAAGAATGGCCATAACCACGATCAGCACTGAACAGATGACCAGCCCCCTGCGGACCTTCCCCACGTCGAGCCGCATGGATGCGCGCTCCACCGCTCGCATCGGAATGATGCTCGCGAGCATCAACGCCACCTGAATCGTGGGGATCAGCAGATCGGGGCGATAGATGTGCTCCGGAGGCCAGGTGCTGTAGTTCCGGCGAAGGTAGAAATAGCTGACCGCGCAGATCACCAGCGTAGTCCCCTCGATGATGATGAATCCAAGGGTACCCCACCACATCAGCGCGCGATGACCGAACACCGTGCGGGGCAGCGCCCGAACGTCGGCGACGAGCCGAACCGGCCTCACGCTTCGGCCTCAACCAGCTGCTGCTCCCGCTTGTCGCGCCCTCTGGGCCAGGCCCAGCCCAGAAGACCGAGGAGCAGTAGCGGCGTACCGATGACCGCGCCCCAGGGTGTGAAAATGAGGGTGACGAAGAGAACCGTGGTGCCCAGCGCCGTAAGCAGCGGCCAGATCGTGGGCGTCGGATGCCGGTGCTTGCTGTCAGGTTCGGCGTCGAGCAGCGTGGTGACGAGAGTGTCACGCACGTCGGTGCGCAGTCCGGTGACCACCGGAAGGGCCCCGGTCTGGTCCCAGAGTGGCGACCGGCTTTCGACCACAGGGATGTACGCAAAGTTGTAGGCTCGCGGCGGTGAGCTCGTGGCCCACTCGAGCGATTCGCCTCCCCAGGGGTCGTCGCCGGCCACGTCACCATCCCGCAAGCTCATAACCACATTGATGACGAAGAGCAAAGCGCTGGTGGCTATGAGAACGGCGCCGCCGCTCGCCAGCAGGTTGAGATCGCCCCAGCCGGTCTCGCTGAGGTAGGTGTACACCCGGCGGGGCATGCCCTGCAATCCGAGCTGGTGCATCGGGAAGAAGGTGAGATTCACCCCGATGAAGAAGAGCCAGAAATTCCAGCGCCCCAGCCGCTCGCTCAACCTGCGCCCGGTGATCTTGGGGAACCAGTAGTAGAACGCTGCAAAGAGCGGGAACACCGAGCCGCCCACGAGCACGTAGTGGAAATGGGCCACGATGAAGAAGGTGTCGTGCACCTGCTGGTCGAACGGGATAGAGGCTACCATCACTCCCGTGAACCCGCCGATGATGAAGAGCACCACGAAACCGAGCACGAAAAGCATCGGGACGCTGAAGCGCGGCCGGCCCGACCAGATCGTGGCGATCCAGCAGAAGATCTGGATGCCGCTGGGGATCGCGATCATCATGCTGGCCGCGGTGAAGAAGCTCTGTCCCAGCTGAGGGATTCCGGTGGTAAACATGTGATGCACCCACAGCCCGAATCCCAGAAAGCCGGTGCCGATGAGTGATAGCACCATGGCCGGATAGCCGAACACCGGGCGCCGGGTAAACGTTGCCACTATCGCCGACACGAAACCGAGGGCCGGCACGAAGATGATGTAGACCTCTGGGTGTCCGAAGAACCAGAAGAGGTGCTGCCAGAGGATGGGGTCCCCGCCTTCGGCCGGGTTGAAGAAGTGGGTCGCGACCAGCCGGTCCATGGCCAGGAACTGCGTCGCTGTAGCCACCCAGGGCATGGCGAACAGCACCATGAAGGCCTGCACCAGCATGGCCCACACGAAGAGTGGCATGCGGCTGAGGGTCATGCCGGGAGCGCGGTTTTTGAAGATGGTGACGATCAGCTCGACTGAAGCTACCAGTGCGGCAATCTCGGTGAACGTGATAGCCTGGGCGTACACGTCGGCTCGCTTGCCGGGAGAGAACTCAGGCCCGGATAACGGAGGGTAGCCGAACCATCCCACGTCCGGACCGGTATTGAGGAAGAACATCACATAGAGGAACACCCCTCCACAGAGATACACCCAGTACCCGTAGGCGTTGAGCCGGGGAAACGCCACGTTCCGGGCACCGATCATCAGGGGCACGAGATACAGCCCCATGGCCTCCATCATCGGCACGGCGAAGAG